>NZ_JBSWXK010000012.1:0-131549 GCF_056160565.1 Neptunomonas sp. ABH4_499
TGCGGTTCTGAAAGCTTCTTCTTCGGTTTCATAAATCAACGATTCTGCAACTATTTGGGCCCTGAAGGGCAAAAAAAGCGGGTTTTCCATATTCGAACCGCATTATAAACCACTATAAATCATACGGTTACGTTTTTTTCAGGGGCGACTAACTATTTTTGCGAATTTGTAAAGGTTTAGATCAGGCTCGTCTTCATCAATTATAACTGCTTTATACTCTGAGTTTTCTAGAGATATATTGCTTATCTTACTAGTAGGTCGGAAAATCCAATAATCCTCGTGATAAGTGCCATTTTTATCGATACAGGCTGCCTTTTCAAAGGGCAAGTTCTGGTTGTTTCTTAGTATGTACTCCTTTAGTAAGTCTTTACAAATTAAATGGTTGTGTAAAATCATTATGTCGAAGTTATCTTTTACTCTGCCTTTAGGTGAAGGGAAAGCTTCTTCGAAAAATAATGTAGTGGCTTTTTTACCAATGTCATTTAGCTCATAATCTTCAGAAAGATTGTGAACTGAAAGAACAGGAAAGTTTCTAGTTTTATCTCTTACTGGAATAAAGTAATTCATCACTTAAATTATTATATGATCTTCATGGTGCTCTACGGTTTTCCAGTCTTCATAATTTTCTATATCCATGAAGCTTAACCCTGTAAGCTTATTTTCTCGTAAGAAATTTAAGAATTCTTCTGTTATAACTAGATCTCTTAAATATGGTTCGCGGAAGAATATTGTGTTTAATCTAATTTCTTTGTTGACCACAATTTTTTCGAAGTCATACATGTTTAATGATGGCATATCTTCGTCAATAACAGTTACATCGAATACAGATTTTTCTAGATCGATAACACTTTTATTTATACTTGGGGTGATGATCCAGTAGTCCTCTATATACTCATTATCCGATTTGATGTAGCAAGCTTGTTCGATGTTGATAGTGGCATCTATTTCTGTAATGAAGTTTTTTATCTTCTCGTTTACAACAAGTGCAACATTAAGAGTCATGATCGGAGAAGGCGATAATGATTTGTTAAGTTCTTTGTAGGAGTCCTCGACGAATACTGTACTGTTGAGCTTGCCGATATCCTTTATTTTTATGTTTTTTGAGCTTTTGCTCAAGCTTAGCATTGGTGTTGATTTTTTAATTTCTTTAAAGGGTATGTAGTATTTCATCTTCCAATCTCAAGTTTATATTCTTTAGGTGGTTTTATATTATGGATTCTACTTAGTTTGCATTCGGTTGTTTTTCTATCCTTATTTATATTATTGAAATTAGAACACCCTATCTTCGATTTTGTTTCAAAATTACTTGCTGATGAAGTTAGTTTTAGTTTGAAATTTCTTATATCTTTAAGTATTTCGAAACTGGTATTGTTCATTAGATTTTGGATTCTTTTTTTGTTTTTACTGCTTGAATCTTTGTTTTCACAGATGTCGTCAATATGAATTGACAGTTTGTCAACTTTACGTCTTACTATATCATGATAACTTAGAGGATGATCATCATCGGGATCGTTTGAGGTGTTAATTTTAGATGTATGGCCTGAGCGATGCACCTGGATACCCATGTGACATGCATCGAATGGATCTGTAGGTATAAATACTAAATTCTCCAGAACATTAATATCGTACCCTAAATGATCAATTTGTTCTAAATATGTAGCTTTACTCAAACCTTGCTCAGAAATCAAATGATGCGCCTGCATATTAATTCCTCCATTCTTAGAATGCTTTGGGTGATCTTCAAATTTAGCAATAGCTTCAGTTATTGTCTTAAGATATTTAGAATCCGCAAATTCAGATAATAAGTGCACCACTCATGGTTAAACGGTGAGGAGAGATCAACTGCCTGTTGGTGGTACTCTATCGTAGCCAAACAAAAAAGAGTATTACCATGAGTTACAAGCAGTTGATCGAAGGTCAAAGATACCAGATTTCAGCCTATCTAAGCGAGAACTTAAGCTTTCGAGAGATTGCCAGAAAGATGGGGCTAAACCATGCCACCGTTAGCCGTGAAGTACGTCGCAACAGTATGTCTTCTCGTGACTACATACCGCAAAAAGCACACGCTTTGGCACTCAAGCGCCGTAAAGAGTCCGCCAAGTCGAAGGTCTGCGAGCTGACGGTCATGTTTGTTGAATATTGCTTATCGTACAAATGGAGTCCAGAGCAGATAGCGGGTGTCGGCCAGTTGATCGGCTACCCGGTCAGTCATGAGTGGATTTACAACTATATCTATTGTGACAAACTACGAGGCGGAAGTTTGTATCGGCAGCTACGCCATAATGGTCGTAAATATCGCAAAGGAAGCCGTTCAAAACGCGTGATCATCCCTAATCGTGTGGGTATTTAGCACCGACCTAGCATTGTTGATACGAAGCAGCGACTGGGCGATTGGGAAGTCTATACTGTGTTAGGAAAACAAGGTACAGGCGCTATCGTGAGCTTGGTTGAACGTAAATCGAAGTTGTATCTGATTCGCAAAGTGAAAGCGAAAAGCGCAGATGAAGTGCGTGACGCCATGATCCAAATGCTATGGCAGCATCGTCATTACGTGCATACCATCACAGCGGATAACGGACTTGAGTTTTGCGGCCACGAGGCTGTTGCTAATGCTCTGAGAGCCGATGTGTATTTTGCGAACCCGTATGCTTCGTGGGAGAGAGGATTGAATGAAAACTTCAACGGACTGCTGCGCCAATACATCAAAAAAGGGACGGACTTAAGGACTATAAAGGATGATCAATTGTCGCAGATAGAACGAGAAATCAATCTAAGACCAAGAAAGTGTCTTGGGTTCAAGCAGCCAGCCGTAGTGTTTGAAGAAATGAGCCGAGCTGCTTAAATAGCGGGTGGTGCACTTGGTAGTTGAATTCGCGTGTTTTTCTATAACCGATTAAAGTTTTCTGTGGGCAGCATCTTTATACTCTAAGAATAAGGGATTTTACTTGAGGGTTTAGATCGTTGTTTTGAGCGAAGTCTTTAAAGTTCTTTATGAGTTCTTTTACATATTTGTCGTTAAACAGCTCTTTATTGTTTCCATAAGAAATCGCAACTGCATCTATTGCAGCCTCAGATATATTTTTTTCCCATTTGCTGTTAATGAAAGTGTATACATAATCTAAAAAGTTCTTATAATTTTTCAAATCTGGTTCTGATGTGTCCCAGTAGCCTGATAAAAAGTTAAAAGATGCTATCTTTAGTTCGGAAGAATAATTTATTAAGTTTGACATTATTTTGTCATCTATTCTGATATCTATATCTCCAAATATTCTCCCGATTTTCCATGGGTCTTCATATGTGTTGTCGTATTTAGCTATACTTTCAAGTTTACTGATTAAGCATGAAAAAATTTCTTCTGTTTCATAAAGCGACAGAGTTTTGATAATACTTTCTTCATCTAAGTCAAATATGTCATTATTTAACAAGTCATATAATTCTTGATTTTTTTTCATGGTTGCTTTACTCCAACATCTAAACCCGAATTTAAAAATAACTCATGGACGTTGTTAAGAATTTTAGTTCTTTCTTCTTTAGTTCTTCCGCGACTAAATCTTCCTGATTTGTCATTGATTCTCCATTCCTTAGTTTCTGAGTTGAACTTTATTTCTCCGCCTACTCTAGCACCTTCGTCCTCAACTAAAGAAGGATGCCCAAGTTTTTGCCCTGGTGCAATCTTCTCCTCAGTCCCAATTCGTAGGTTACCATCTTTGTCAACTACCCATATGTATGAGTTTCCCTTTTCAAGAGGTATTGCTTTATCTCCCTTAAATATGATTTGTAGTTTAGGGTTTTTTGTTATCCTTCCATCAATGGTTTCATATTCTTTCAAGCCTGGATATGGCTGCCTTAGATCACCAAACAGATCATCGAGATCCAGTAAATTTAAAACGCTTCTCTCTATAAGTAACGTCTCACCAGTCTGTCCTTCTTTCTTCAATTCCGGTGATCTAATTATTCTTAAGTTTTTTCCAATCGTTTTGAGTAAGTCAATCGAATTTTTAATAAATTCAAGGATGTTCAAAAACGCTTCGATTGCTAGGGCTGTACCTTTAACCTTTGTTACAGCAATGGTCGCCTTACCAATTTGAGTCAATCTGGCTATGATCAATGCTAAACGACCTGCAGCAGCAGGCGCAAATAGGAGTCCTAATATTATTCCAAAAATAACTTCAAGTAATATATAGAATCCAGCAGCTCCCACAAGAAAGAAGTAGAAGTTTGGAGGTATTATTTCAATAACTCTGGCGAGAAAGGCTGCAAACTCCCTGCCTATTGAATCCCCAAAATACTCAAGGAATACTGAGTGATTATCAGTATTGGTCATGATGTCTTTTGCAAGCTTGGGATCAATGTCACCTATCACATTTTCTACAAATAGCTCTACATCATCTATGTTAGCTTCGTGTAGATGTACGAGGAATTCTTTTATCTCTTTCTCATGCTTATAGATCTTAACCGAGTAGTCAGCTATTTCTACAATATTTTCAGCAGATGACTTTACTAATGAGGCGATCTGCTCCATTTCGGCCCGTCTTTCCTCCATTTCAGACTTAAACCAAGCCGAAAAATCACCGGATTGAAAGCCTTCACTCAGCCAGAAGGAAATTCCAATTCCTGGGATAGCTCTGGATAAAATACTGATGGTTCCATTTTTTACATCTTCAAAGTTGATATTGTCAAAAACGTCTCCAGTATTAACTAAGTCTTGAAACCACCGTTCCGCCCCGACGATATTTCCTTTAGCGGAAGCAATATATGCAGAGCTACCTCCATATTTTTTCCAGTCTTGCTGGAATGGAAACATAGCATTGTTTAATTTTTTTAGCTCAAAACCGAATGATTCTCTTAATGAAGCTTTTAGTTCTAATGTTGCCTCTTCAAGCTCTTTATTTTCAACACCTTCAACTTTTACAGAACCAGGCTCAACATTTTGTCGAACAACGGTACCAGGCTGATCCTTTGTTTCCACAGCCATCGCTTCGGATGACGCCGCACTGTTATAGCCCTCACCACCACTTAAGGCCGTAAAAGGAACGCTGGATTCGTTTATGCTAAGAACAACCGGGCAGCTATGGATAGGGGTTCTCCAACGATCTTTATATACCCCTTGAATTTTAAGCCAGCTCGTTTGCCCATCTGGCCCAACCTTTCCTTGTTTGGCGGCAGGCGTTTGTTGGTTCATCCAAACACAGTCGCCCGTACGAACGGATTTCATGCCGTTGACATGAACCGACGCGCTCTTATCCAAGGCAAAACTGATTTCTGTGAGTGTCCCCGTTACGATACCGCCTCGACGACCTGGTTCATCACCTGTAATGCCTGTGATAAAGCTTTCACCATGCATAAAAGCGGGTTTGCCACCGGCAAACACATTGGGGCTAACGTTTTCACTGTTCGCCATAGTGTGGGTAATGTTATACGGGATAGGGCGCCACTTTTTACCTACCTTTGTCCAGCACACATCCGGTGCGGTATTAACGAGAACATAATCCCCGTTTTTGGTGGCAATGCTTCCAGAACCTGCCATGGTACTTTTCCTTAAGTTATGCCTGCGCTGTTCACTATTGACTAACGATGTCCTTCATCATAGTGGCGGGCGTGTTCAATCCGTTGATGCATCTCTGGGTGCGAGGACAGCCAGTTGCTTAGGCTTTCTTCGCTGAGTGTTTCTTCATTGTTGTTTTGTTCGTACCCTTCGGGTGCGATTAGGCTTAGGGCGTCCGCAAACTCAGAGGTGGGGATATCCAAAGCCACCATGTTGTCGAGTGCATATGTATCCGCTTCCTCCTCGGCACCGCGGGAGTAGTCCTGTTGCAATAAGAAGGCCGGGAAGCCGACTAATATCTCTTGGCCAAAACTCAAGTCACCGCCAAAGATGGCTAAGGTTACCATGGTTAAGCCGGATGCGGCGATCACTTGCTCAAGCCCGTGTCGTTCTTCGACGTGTCCAATTTCGTGGAGGATAACCGAGCCAATCTTCTCTTTGGTTTGTAAGCGTCGAACCAGCTCATCAGTCAGAATAATATCACCGGAGGGTAGGGCAAATGCGTTGGCTACGGGCTCCTCACTCATGCCAAAGGCTCTAAAGTGTAAGCGCAAATCCAAGGTGCCTGTATAGCGGTCGGCTAAGGTATCTTTAAAGTAACGTTGGACTTCTAACTGGGTTTCAATGGGGGTTTCACTGGCCCCTAACGCAAACTCATCCAAGCTATTTAGGGTTTGCTCGCCGATAAACTCGGCCACAGAATCGGGGATTTGTTGCGCCGCGATATGGCTAATCGCTGGGATGCCCCAAGTAATAAACAGAACAACCGAAAGAACACTGAGGACAAGGCTTGCCAATATCCATTTAAGATTGGTCTCTAACGTATGGATGATGAGTGCGCTTTTACTTTGACCGCACTCTCCAATCCAGGAGTCCACCGCGTCGTTATTGTGGGTTTCTAACTCCCAACCATCCGGGAACCGGATGCGTCTTGGGATGCTGCCTACACGGCTACTGATGTTCAGCTGGGAAAACTGCCCCATCAGATGAGGGTTGTCTTCATCGACAATGTGTAACTTAAAATGGCTACCGCGTGTCAGCAGTTCAGCCCGATAACGGGCCGAACTGTTTTCTGGGTAAAGGTATCCAGTAATGATGAAGGGGTTTGTCACAAACTCAGTCCTAAATCGCCTTGTACGTCAAATACGCCGCCCAGCTCTTCACCCAATGCGGATTGCTTTTGTTGCTGCTGGGGTACGTAATGGTTCAGATCTTGATGGATGGTGCCTTCGAACGACTTTGCTCGGTACTGGGCCAGTCGGATAGCTGCAATAGGGTAGCCTAAGCCACATGTAAACATGATGATCAGCCAATTAGTAATCAGTAGACCGGTCAGTGGCATGGTACGCAATGTGCTGTTAAAGGTAACCGCGTTATCCAAGGTGAGGTGATCAAGCACATGGTTACTGATGCGTGCTTCCATAAACGCTTTCGCCCAAAATGAAAATGCGAATAACCCAAAATAGGCCATCGCGCCTGCAAGTGCCATTATTAAGCCGCTCAGTGCTTGAAAGTCCTGATTCATGATCGCGATTACAACGCTGCCCGAGCCAACAATGGCCAGCACACCTAAGATTGCAAAAGCTAAGCCAAAGCCTGCAACCAGGATCCATAAATAGGTTTTGTAGAAAAACCAAGTGGAAATTTCGGTCGAGAAGCGGCCTTGTCCATAACACATCTCATTAGCGTGATATTCATGAATACGAGCCTGAACATAAGGGATCACAAGATAAAACGACAATGCTGCAATCGTGCCGCTGATGGCGGCAACAACTGGCAAGTCAAAGAATTCGTAGCTTACGTAGGCTAATCCACCCAGAAGAATAGCGGGCGCAAACGGGATAATAAGTACAATCCAGTAAGCGCGTTTTAGAGTACCGGTAAAGGTAAAGCGTACTCCACGGTAGCTCGAAACTCGCGCTTTAAATCGATAGCTGCTCCAGAGTATCCAAGGTGTTGCCAAAACCAACAGGGCAAGCACAATTAGGGAGCTCTCTAAGTGGATATTGCTGAGTATGACGTAAATCATTAGGGCGATGATCGCAATGACGCGCCCTTTGAAAATTTGCCATCCTGTGGCGTGGTATTCAAAGTTGGACCCATCAAAGAAGGTATTGCCGTAAAAGTAGCGCTCTACACGTACTTTGGCCCACGCCGAATATATCCCCAGTGTGGCGATACTCAGTAATACGTTAACGATCCAGATCTTAAAGAATTCGCCGTCGCGCCCTTGAAAAACAAAGCGTTGAGAGGTGTTTGGTTGGCCTTCCATTACGATTCCTTTCGTAAAGATAAAATAGGGGAGTAAAAAACGCAGCCAATTGTAGCAAAAAAGGGCCAGTCGTCATGTAAGGTAATGAAAAATAGGAAATATTCCTAGGCGATTTGCCGCTATCATCAAGTGCACATACACGGAGGTGATTGTTATCGAAACACAAAAGCATACCCAATTGGCGTCTTGCTGCCTGGCTATCTTGTCCACAGCGCTCATGGTGGGGTGCAGTAGCCACTCATCGGTGCCCGATCACCTTGTCCTTCGTGGGTTTTCTAATGAGGTTACCTATCAAGAGCAATATCACTTGGCTAAGCCTAAAACTATGTCGCTCAAATCACTGAGTCGTCAGATCAATAGCAGTGTGACCTACCGTTATGGTGTCGGCGAAGGCGATCTGAATACGGCTAAGGAGGTGATCTTGATGGTTAAAAAGTCGGCAAAGGGAGAAGGGGCCCGCTCATTTACTGAGGCGTTTGATGAAGGGTGTCAGCTGTATCAACACCGACAAGAGTCCATTCAAGGGCTACTGACCCAGAGCGAGGTTATGGCATGCGAACCAAAGCATGGACGCCCAGGTATGGTGGTTGCCAACAAATCGATCCGCGGGCCATATCATTGGTTTGTTGCAACTTACTATATACCCTTTGATGGGACGAATCAGATCGACCCTCAGGATTTTGAGTCATTGCCGGTCAGTCCCGATCAGCGCTTTCATCTGCACCAATTTTTAACCCGAACCCACCTGCAAGTGACTCCGTGATCAGCTTGGATTAAATAGTCCTAGTAGCTCCCACCACAGATAGTCCAGTGGAATAAGCACAAACCAGGTGATCAAGGTCAGTGGAATCGTCACTCGGGTTCTTTGTTAGATCTTGCGCGTGTTCGGTATTAAGGATCAGTCTTCGATCACCTTGACGAGGAGATCCCCTTTGCCCCCTTCCTCAAAAAGATGCTTGATGGGCAGGGTTTGTTCCTTTGGAACGCGTAACCAATAATCCACCGATTCAGCGAACTGCTGGTCGAACACGGCGAGCTCTTTATTATGCACAACGCTGTCCACAAACGCCGTGGCGCTGTAGGGAAAACTAAGTTTCATCACTGTGGTTGGGATGATTTCGATTGGGGTGATCTGCTCTAAAACGGCCCGAGCGCTATCGCCATAGGCTCGAATCAAACCGCCTGTACCAAGCTTGGTGCCCCCAAAGTAACGCGTAACCACGATGCACACGCCACCCATGTTGGCCCCTTTGATCGCGTTGTATATGGGTTTGCCGGCAGTGCCTGTGGGCTCCCCATCATCGCTGAACCCATACGCACCGGCTTTACCGCTGTCCAGCGGGGATCCAGAGATAAATCCCGAGCAGTGATGGCTGGCGGTCGGTTCTCGCAATTTCACTTGGTCAATCATCTGCTTGGCTTCATCGGCACTGCTGATGGGAAAGGCTTCGGCAATGAAGCGGCTTTTTTTGATCTCGATCTCGGTGATCTGATACGTCTCTGGTGCGAAGTAACTCTTGCTCAAGGCCGATCTCGTTCTTTAAGGGTGGTAGGTATGGCCTTTTATTGGATCATTCCTCTGCTTTGTCTGACAAGAGTAAACCCAAAGAGGATGGTGATCCGTATAAAGAAAGTGAATTTTTTTAGAGACAACCTGTCTACTCCAATGTAAACGCATTCAATCACCCGTAGGGAGGCGATGATGGACACCACTGAGCACACACTACCGAATCTGTTTTTGCAGTTAGGCTTAAGTGATCAACCTAGTGAGATCGAGGCTTTTATAAAAGCGCATCCATTAGAGGACGGTGTTGAGATCGAAAACGCCGAGTTTTGGTCAAAAGGCCAGTCTCAGTTTTTGAAAGAAAGTCGAGAGTTTGATGCGGCATGGGCCGAGAGTGTTGACGAGCTAAATGCACTATTGCACGAGCAAGCTTAACCACACTGGCAAATCATACGGACAAAGGTGAATAGCATGAAAAAGATATACGCCGTTTTAGTTTCAGGATAAATTCATGCGTAAATTAACAAAAATATGGGCCTCTGTGCTCGCCATTACTAGTGCTTCTTTGCTGATCGGCTGCAGTGCGATGGAAGGGCTTGGACGCGATATTCAAAAAGGCGGACAGGCGATCGAACGGGCCGCTCAAAAGCACTCCTAATTCCATTTTTATCCTTAGGTAAGAAATCCGTTTAAACGGTTGGTTAGCAGGCTCGCATCCTATAAAATATTGGCCTGCCACATACTTGGTATGTATGTGATTAACCATGTCATAGGCCTGTCGTGGGGGTCGTGACGTTCGAAATCTAAGGAAAAGAACATGCCTGTTATTACGTTACCTGATGGTAGCAAACGTGAGTTTGCAAACCCTGTTTCTGTGTTTGATGTCGCAGCCGACATCGGCGCAGGTCTTGCCAAAGCCGCACTGGCCGGCAAAGTCGATGGCACATTAGTTGATACCAGCCACACCATTGAGAATGATTCAGATTTGGCCATCATCACCGCTCGTGATGAGGAAGGCGTTGAGATCATTCGTCACTCGTGCGCTCACTTAATGGCAATGGCCGTACAGGAGTTATTCCCAGGTGCTCAGGTCACCATCGGACCGGTGATCGAAAACGGTTTCTATTACGATTTTGCTTACGAGCGCCCGTTTACTTCGGACGATCTTGAAAAGATCGAGAAGAAAATGACCGAGCTTGCGAAGCAGAATCTGCAAGTTTCCCGCTCTTTGATGAGCCGCGACGAGGCGGTTAAATTGTTCGAAGAGATGGGTGAAAAATACAAGGTTCAGATTCTGAGCAGCATCCCAACCGATGAAGACTTGTCGTTTTACTCGCAGGGCGACTTCATCGACTTGTGTCGCGGCCCACACGTTCCATCCACCGGTCACATCAAAGCCTTCAAGTTGATGAAAGTGGCAGGTGCTTACTGGCGCGGAGACTCCAATAACGAGATGCTGCAACGCATTTACGGTACGGCTTGGAGCGATAAAAAAGAGCTTAAAGAGTACCTGCACCGTTTGGAAGAAGCTGAAAAACGCGACCACCGTAAGTTGGGTAAGCAGCTGAACTTGTTCCATTTGCAAGAAGAAGCACCGGGTATGGTGTTCTGGCACCCGAATGGTTGGACCTTGTACCAACAAATCGAACAATACATGCGTGCCAAGCAAATTAAACACGGTTATCAAGAGATCAAAACGCCTCAGGTGGTTGAGCGTACCCTTTGGGAAAAATCCGGCCACTGGGATAAGTTTTCTGAGCAGATGTTTACTACTCACTCGGAAAACAAAGACTTTGCAGTTAAGCCGATGAACTGCCCGTGCCACATTCAGGTGTTTAACCAGGGCCTTCGTTCGTACCGTGACCTGCCGTTGCGTTTGGCTGAGTTTGGCTCGTGCCACCGTAATGAGCCTTCTGGTGCATTACACGGCATCATGCGTGTACGTGGCTTTGTTCAGGATGATGCTCATATCTTCTGTGCTGAAGATGCGATTCAGCCTGAAGTGGCGTCTTTCATCGACTTCCTACACGAAGTGTATGCCGACTTTGGCTTTAGCGAGATCATCTACAAGTTGTCGACACGTCCTGAAAAGCGTGTAGGCTCTGACGAGGTGTGGGACAAAGCGGAAAAAGCTCTGGCAGATGCACTGAATGCCGCAAACTTGGATTGGGAAGAGCTGCCAGGTGAAGGTGCCTTCTACGGTCCTAAAATTGAGTTCTCACTGCGCGACTGCATCGGCCGTGTATGGCAGTGCGGTACCATCCAGGTCGATTTCTCGATGCCGGGCCGTTTAGAAGCTCAGTTCGTTAATGAGAAGGGCGATCGTGAAACACCGGTCATGTTGCACCGTGCAATTTTGGGCTCTTTTGAGCGATTCATCGGTATTCTGATCGAAAACTACGCAGGTGCGCTGCCGACTTGGTTGGCACCAACACAAGCGGTGGTGATGAATATTACCGATAAACAGGCCGATTACTGTCAAAAAGTGGTTGAAACGCTGCAAAATTCTGGTTTTAGAGCGGTTTCAGACTTGAGAAACGAGAAGATCGGCTTTAAAATTCGCGAGCGTACTCTTCAGAAAGTTCCTTTCCTTCTGGTTGTGGGTGATAAAGAAGTCGAGAACGGCCAAGTCGCTGTTCGCACCCGTTCAGGTGAAGATCTAGGTACCATGTCATTAGACGCCTTCACTGAATTCCTCGCCAAAGACGTGGAACGTAAGAGTCGTGACGACTAATAATTAGGAGATATAACAATCAAGCGCGATAACAGAAGAGGTGCACGCCGTGAAAACCGTGCACCCATCAACGAGAATATTAGGGCTCAACAATTACGTCTGATTGCTGCAGACGGTGAGCAAGTCGGTATCGTGTCGCTTAATCAGGCTCTTGAGATGGCTCAAGAGGCTGAACTTGACTTGGTGCAAATTTCTGATTCTGATCCGATCGTTTGTAAACTGATGGATTATGGCAAGTTCCTGTACGAGAAGAAAAAGCAGGACAACGAAGCCAAGAAGAAACAGCATCAAATCCAGGTCAAGGAAGTCAAATTCCGTCCGGGTACGGATGAAGGGGATTATCAGGTAAAGCTACGCAACCTGATACGTTTCCTTGAAGCAGGGGATAAAGCCAAGGTAACACTACGTTTCCGCGGTCGTGAGATGGCTCACCAAGAGCTGGGTATGCAGCTGATGAACCGTATCGAGGGCGACCTCGAAGAGTTAGGTTCAGTAGAGCAGCGTCCAAAGCTGGAAGGTCGTCAAATGATCATGGTTTTGGCTCCGAAGAAGAAAAAGTGATTCGTCACATGCAAAAGCCCACAGTCGTTAAGGCTGCGGGTTTTTGTTGTTATGCGAATCCTCAGAAAATCAACGAATGCGTGGAGATTTGTAATGCCTAAGATTAAATCTTGCCGTGGTGCGGCAAAACGCTTTAAGAAAACTGCTAATGGCTTTAAGCACAAGCAAGCCTTCAAAAGCCACATTCTGACTAAGAAAAGCACTAAGCGTAAGCGTCAGCTTCGTCCAATGCTTCAGGTTCACGCTGCTGATAAAGCACTGATCCGTCGCATGCTGCCGTACATCTAAGTCGCTTTAATTAACAGAATTTGAAATAGGAAGGTAAAGAATGGCTCGTGTAAAACGTGGTGTTCAGGCTCGTCGCCGTCATAAGAAAATCTTGAAGCAAGCTAAGGGTTATTACGGTGCTCGTAGCCGTGTATTCCGTGTAGCTAAACAGGCTGTCATCAAAGCTGGTCAATATGCATACCGTGACCGTCGTCAGCGTAAGCGTCAATTCCGCGCTCTGTGGATTGCACGTATCAACGCTGCTGCACGTATCAACGGTTTGTCTTACAGCCGCTTCATTGCTGGCCTGAAAAAAGCCAACATCGAAATCGACCGTAAAGTACTGGCTGATCTGGCTGTGTACGAGCAAGCTGCGTTTGCTGCGGTAGTAGAGAAAGCAAAAGCTTCTTTGGCTTAATGCACCCGCCTCTCTTGTAGAGGTTGCAATGCTTTATACATCACAGGGGAAGGGTGCGAACTCTTCCCCTGTTTTTTTCGGCCCAAGGTTGGGTTATTGCGCCAACATCAGAGCAACGTATGTTTGTCATCTGAGGTTCGCAGAATAACTGAATCAATTCACCCTCTCCCCATGAACTGGAGTTGGACATGGACAATATGCAAAGTATCCTGGACCAGGCATCGGCCGCGGTTAGCGCAGCCAGCAACCTACAGGAACTGGATCAGGTACGTGTAGAGTATCTGGGTAAAAAAGGCCCCCTTACTGCACTGCGCAAGGGCTTAGGCGCATTAACACCGGAAGAGCGTCCTGCGGCTGGTGCAAAGATCAACGAAGCGATCCAACACGTTTCAGAGCAGATCTCAGCGCGTAAAGAAGCACTGGAAAACGCTGAATTAGAAGCGAAACTTGCGGCCGAAACCGTTGATGTGACCTTACCAGGTCGCGGTCAGCCGGTTGGTGGTTTGCACCCGGTGACAAAAACACTGGAACGCATCGAAGCTTTCTTTGCCAACATCGGCTATCAAGTGGCCGAAGGCCCAGAAATCGAAGACGACTATCACAACTTCGAAGCGCTGAATATCCCATCGCATCACCCGGCGCGTGCAATGCACGATACCTTCTACTTTAATGCAAACACCTTGTTACGTACCCACACCTCTGGTGTACAGGTGCGCACGATGGAAACGCAACAGCCACCGATCCGCATTGTGTGTCCAGGTCGTGTTTACCGTTGTGACTATGATCAGACTCATTCACCGATGTTCCATCAGGTTGAGGGCTTGATCATTGATAAAGACATCTCTTTCGCCGACCTAAAAGGCACCTTGGAGCAATTCCTGCGCGAGTTCTTCGAGGAAGATGTGAAAGTGCGTTTCCGTCCTTCTTACTTCCCGTTTACGGAGCCTTCGATCGAAGTGGATATCGACCGTGGTGACGGCAAGTGGCTGGAAGTTTTGGGTTGCGGCATGGTTCACCCAAAAGTGTTCGAAATGTCCGGTATCGACCCAGAAGAATACACCGGTTTTGCGTTCGGTATGGGGGTAGAGCGTTTGGCGATGCTGCGTTATGGCGTCAACGACCTACGTCTGTTCTTTGAAAACGATTTGCGATTCCTGAATCAATTCAAGTGATTCTCGCAACGACATCCAACCGAACCGAATTAGTTTCAGGAAAGTAAGATGAAATTCAGTGAACAATGGTTAAGAGAGTGGGTTAACCCATCCATTGATACCCAAGGCCTGGTTGATCAAGTAACCATGGCAGGCCTTGAAGTGGACGACGTAGAGCCTGTTGCCAAAGCGTTTTCCAATGTTGTAGTCGGCGAGATTCTGAGTGCCGAGCAGCACCCAAATGCCGATAAACTGCAAGTGTGCCAAGTGTCTGATGGCACCGAAACCTTCCAAGTGGTGTGTGGCGCCCCTAACGCACGTGCAGGCCTAAAAACGGCTTTTGCGAAAGTCGGTGCGGTGCTTCCATCCCCCGAGGGTGAGTTCAAAATCAAAAAGGCGAAGCTGCGTCAGGTGGAATCCCACGGCATGTTGTGTGCTGAAGACGAGCTTGGTTTATCAGAAGATCACGGCGGCATTATGGAGCTGGCTGCGGATGCGCCCGTAGGTACGTCGCTGCGTGAATATCTTGATTTGGATGATCAGATCATCGATGTGGATTTAACGCCAAACCGCGGTGACTGCCTGAGCATCAAGGGCTTAGCGCGTGAAGTCGGTGTACTTAACAAAGCGCCTGTCAGCTACGTTGAGATCGCCAAAGTGGCTCCAAGCATTGATGATACCTTCCCGATTGAGCTTAAAGCGCCACAGGCGTGCCCACGTTACCTAGGTCGCGTGATTAAAGGCATCAATGTGAAGGCAGAAACACCGCTTTGGATGGTAGAAAAGCTGCGTCGCTCGGGGATTCGCTCGATCGACCCGGTTGTGGATATCACAAACTTTGTTCTACTAGAGCAAGGTCAGCCGATGCACGCGTTTGATCTGAACAAGCTCTCAGGCGGTATTGTTGTGCGTATGCCAAATGCTGGCGAGACGCTGACGCTGCTGGATGGCAACGAAGTTACGCTCAACGACGATACGTTGATCATTGCCGATCACAACGGCCCTGTTGCGATGGCGGGTATCTTTGGTGGTCAAGACACCGGTGTTAACGAAGATGCGAGTGACATCTTCCTAGAGTGTGCCTACTTTGATCAGATCGCAATTGCAGGCCGTGCACGTTCATATGGCTTACACACGGACTCTTCGCACCGCTATGAGCGTGGCGTCGATTATCAGTTGCAGCACGATGCTATGGAGCGTGCAACCGCATTGCTGCTTGAAATCTGCGGTGGCGCTGCAGGCCCAATCGTTGAAGCGAAAAGCGACGAACATCTGCCAAAAGCGCGTACCGTCACGTTGCGTCAAGCGAAAGTGAATCAGATGTTGGCGTTCGATATGCCCAAAGCTGAGATCGAAGAGATCTTAACGCGTTTAGGTTTAGGTGTGACGGCCAATGCGGATGATAGCTGGACCGTTAATGTACCTTCTTATCGCTTCGACATCAGTATTGAAGTGGATTTGATCGAAGAGTTAGCGCGCGTATACGGCTACAACAACTTACCGGTTAAGATGCCAAGCAGCGCTCTGTCATTTGTGCCAAGTGATGAGTCTAAGATCAGCCTCAAAACACTGCGCCGCTCGCTGGTGGCTTTAGGCTATCAAGAGGCGATCATCTACAGCTTTATTGAGGCAGGCCTTCAAAAGCAGTTTGATGATCAATATGAAGCGTTAGCGTTGGCAAACCCGATCTCTGCCGAGATGGCGGTGATGCGTACAACCTTGTGGCCAGGCCTTGCTAAAGCCTTGCAGTACAACCAGAACCGCCAACAAAACCGTGTTCGCTTCTTTGAATCCGGTCAGCGTTTCTTAAGTGTTGGCGAAGAGCTGATCCAAGAGAACGTGCTGTCGGGCTTGATCTCAGGTAACCGTGAGCCAGAAGGCTGGACTGGCAAGTCTAAGCCGGTTGATTTCTTTGATCTTAAAGCGGATGTTGAGGCTCTGCTTGCACTCGGTGGTGCGGCCAGCGAGTACCGCTTTGTTGCGGATACCCACGTTGCTTTACACCCAGGTCAGTGTGCACGTATTGAGCGTAACGGTGAAACGGTTGGTTTCATGGGCGCATTGCACCCACGCTTGATCAAGTCGCTGGACCTAAATGCGCCTGTGTACGTGTTCGAGCTGCGCTTAGACCCGCTTATTGAAGGTAAGCTGCCACGCTATCAGGAATTGTCTAAATTCCCTGAGTCGCGTCGTGACCTTGCGTTGATCGTTGATGAGAAAACCCCATACGATCTTCTTCGCACGACAGCGCTCAATGCGGGTGGTGAATTCCTCAAGCATGTGCTCTTGTTTGACGTTTACCAAGGGCAAGGCATTGAAGTAGGACGAAAAAGTATCGCTTTGGGCTTGACCTATCAGCATCCTTCGCGCACTCTTAATGACGAGGAGATCAACGAATCCATTAACCAGGTTCTTGATGCACTGTCCTCACATGCAGGAGCAACATTAAGAGATTAAGCAAAGGTGGTGTTCATGAGTTCTTTGACTAAGGCAGACATGGCAGAGCGTTTGTTCGAGGAGTTAGGTCTCAATAAGCGCGAAGCAAAGGAAATGGTTGAATCCTTTTTTGATGAAATTCGTGAAAGCCTCGCCGCTAACGAGCAGGTGAAGTTGTCCGGGTTTGGCAACTTCGACCTGCGTGATAAGCGCCAACGGCCTGGGCGCAACCCAAAGACCGGTGAAGAAGTACCGATCAGCGCCCGCCGAGTGGTGACCTTCCGACCAGGCCAGAAACTTAAGGACCGTGTAGACGACTATGCAGACAGCAGGTCCCAGTCAGCCTGATCTACCCGCTATTCCTCCCAAAAAATACTTCAAAATCAGTGAAGTTGAGCAGCTGTGCGAAGTTAAAGCGCACGTTTTGCGGTACTGGGAGAAAGAGTTTGATCAAATAAAGCCGGTTAAGCGAAACAACCGGCGTTATTATCAGCAGCAGGACATTATCCTGATCCGCGAGATCAAAAGCCTACTTCATGACCAGGGATACACCATCTCGGGTGCGAAGCAGTGGCTCAGTGGTGATCAGGGCGTGGATGAAAATCGCCGCTACAAAGAGTTAATCCGTCAAACCATCAGCGAGTTAGAGCAAATCCTCGATACGCTCAAGCAACGCTGATCCTCTTTCTAGCCCAAATGGGTTAACCCATTGGGCTGGAAGTACTGCACTTTCGCACCGAATTTCCCCCAACGTATTGGTCATTTTTCCTATCTTGTTTAGGATCAAGAACGCTCTATCAGTCTCCACATAATAATAGGAATCAGGAAGATGAGTGTGATCAAGGTTGGCGTTGGACACAGTACAGATGCAAAAGCGGCCATTGCTCAAGCACTGGAGCCGGTTAGTAAACCCGATATTATTTTCTGCTTCGTCAGTATCGAACTCGATATCAACTCTGTATACACCACCGTCCGAAATACGGTCGGTCAAGACGTTCCTATTGTCGGGGGCAGTGCCGCCGGGGAGCTATCGCATCTTTACCAAGAGCCACAATCGGGCTCTGTGGTTATTATGGCGCTGCAAAGTGCGTATTTCAGCGTTGGTGTTGGTGCAGGCGAGGCACTATCGATACGCCCCGTTAAAGCCGCTCAGCAAGCGATCCGTGAAGCCCAAGGCAAGTTGGTATCAAACCCTGCGGTCATGTCCTTAATGGCTATCGCTTTGGACAGCAAAGGGGCCTCGGAAGTCTCCCGTATCAAGCCGTGCGTTAACATTGTGTTACCAGACGGTTGTTCATCCCAAGAAGAAGCCTTCCTAAGAGCGCTGTTACTGGAAACCGGAACGGTAGCCCAAGTGATTGGCGGCTCCACCTCGGGCGATGGGAAAGAGCCGATCTCCTACCAAATCTGTGATGGCGTCAAAACCGATACCGCGGTGGTTGCAAGTTTCAGTACGGCCATCAAAATGGGAACGGCGATGGGGCACCCTTATCTGCCCGCGGGGCAGGGCGCGGTGGTCACCCAATCCGATGGGCGTGTTGTTAAAACGCTAAACGGTAAGCCTGTCAAAGAGGTGTTGTCCAACTTGATGGGCCAAGGGGGTTTGACCCCCGAGCTGTTTGTACAACACCCGTTTGGGATTAAGTCGTCGGATGTTTTTGGTGAGTACACCATCAAAAGTGCTCAAGCGCTTAACTCCGATGGCTCGGTCAGCTTTTATGCCGAGATTCCGGTCGGCGCTTTTTTGCGCGCCATGAAAACGGATAAAGCCATTGCTGAGCAGCAGTTTCGAGAAACACTGCAAAAAGCGATTGTGGATGCGGGAAGTCCGAAGAAAATTGCGGCCATCATCGTCTTTAACTGCATCCTTCGCCATCAGCTTAAAACGCGGTTGGGGGTTAATGATCTTAGAATCATTCAAGAGGTCTGCGGAGATGATGTACCGATGATCGGTTTCAACACCTTTGGCGAGCAGGGTCATACCCAAGGTGGCTCGGTTGGGCACTATAACCAGACCGCCACGGTTTTGGTGATTGCCGACGAGATCGTCACCCAGTAAGTAAAAAAACCTTCACAGATTCAATCAGTTTGGTTACTATGAGCGCCTCTCTTGTGAGGTGCTTTCGCCATCTCACATCCTTAGTCGGGGCGTAGCGCAGCCTGGTAGCGCACTTGCATGGGGTGCAAGGGGTCGCAGGTTCAAATCCTGCCGTCCCGACCAATTTTTCTCTTTAAATTCAATGGATTATTTTAGAACCATAAAGCCTTGGGGTTTTTTTGGGCCTAAATCTGAGTTTGCTTTTTACAAGTAACAGGGCGAAATACTAATTTTTCCTACAGTCGTTGATGCTCTTCTATGGTAATTTTCGCTTCCTTTCAAACGGTTCAAGGATGAATACCATGGGTTTTTTCGACAAAGTTAAATCCTTCAAAAATGCGCTTACAGGCGGCGGTGCGACTGTTTATTTTGAAACAGAGGGTATGGAGTTAGGAAAGCCCTTCGACATTACAGTGAAGGCCACCATTGGTGATCAAGATTTAAAAGTTAGCCGAGTGTACTTTGATATTGAAGGGTGTGAGCGAGTTAAGGTCAGGGTGACCGAGCGTTCCAGCGAGGATGGCGACGTGAGCAGTTCAACTCGTGACCATACGGTGAAAACGGTGACCCACAGTCATCATGTAACGGTTGCTGATGCCCAAGTGCTGTCGGCCAATGAAAGTTACGAGTGGAAAGTAACCGTCACCTTACCGGAAGATTTACTCCCTGTTTACTACGGTCACCATTGCCAACACACCTACGTAGGCCGGGCTTCGCTTGATAGCTTCGGTAATGATCCCGATTCTGGTTGGTTGTCGTTGTAGACTCTATCGAGATTAAGTGTTTACGATGCCAATCGCTAAAGTCTCGATCATAACCGCTGTTTTGATGTTAATGTCGACCATGATAAATGCAAAAAGTGTATGTCATGGCACAACGTCGAACGGTTCGCTTGAGGGTGGCGTTAAGCTGCCATCAAGTGGTGTTAATTTTGTCACCTACAGCTACACGGCAAGTCTAGCTGGGCGGACTTATGTTCACTCAGAGGTTAGAGATATCCTGCTGGATGCCTATTCATCTCTCGAACATGATCAGCCTCAAAAAGTGTATAAATACGCTGAGACCGGATTTGAAGAGGGTGGTCTGTTTCGCCCCCATAAAACCCATCAAAATGGGTTGTCAGTCGATTTCATGACACCTGTGATGGACGATGAAGGTAATTCCGTCCATTTACCGACCCACCCATTAAATAAATTCGGCTATAACATCGAGTTTAGCCGTCGTGGGCAGTATGACAAATATCGGATCGATTATGAGGCGCTCGCGGCTCACCTTGTTGCTCTGGATAAAAGCGCTAAAGCGCGTGGATATAAAATTTGGCGCGTGATCTTTGCCCCAGAGCTACAAGCTGGGCTTTTCAAAACTCAGTACTCTCGATACATACAATCGCATATTCAACTGTCTAAAAAGCGTTCTTGGGTTAGACACGATGAGCATTATCACGTTGATTTTGTGATACCTTGCCAATGATGAACGGATCTCATTTTAAGGAAGCTCGGTATGCACATTCAGCCATTGTCAGCGCAAGATACGGATATTGTTAGCCAAATTTCGTTACGTGCCTTTATGGAAGATGTCGCAGATACGGTAAAACCAGAGGGCGTTGAGGCATTTAAAGCACTGGCAACGCCCGAGGCTTATAAAAGCCGAATGTAGAGCGGCAACGTCATTCTTACGGCTAAGGAAGGCGCGCAAATCGTGGGTGTTATCGAGTTAAAAGAGGGAAAGCACCTTGCGATGCTGTTTGTTGATCCCTGCGCGCAACGAAGAGGCGTAGGTCAAGCGCTGTTGTCGGCCATTTTACCCTTTGTGAAGGTTGACCCCATTGTCCGTTAGGGCTTCGTTACCGTCTGTGCCATTTTACGAACGATGCGGGTTCGTTAAAGAGGGGGACATCGCTGAGGTTTCTGGGCTTGTCTTTCAAACTTTGTATTTAGAGAAGCTCTTAGAGTGAGCAAAGTGAGGTTCCACTTAGACGCTCCTTGTGGTTCTTTTCCTTAATGACTAGCACTGAAATCTCTTCTCAATATCTGTATCACTGGGCCTTCCTGAATTTCTATTAATATCGGTTTTTTATTTTGGATATAGACAGCGAATTAAAGAAAGTCTTGCCTCAATGTGAGTGATTTTTGTGAAAGGGATGTCAAGGTTATGTTCCACTTAAGATATATGCTTTTTTCGCTGAAAAAGGCTTGGGCTCTGTGTTTGCTTGTTTTGGTTTTGGGGCTACTGGCTGTCGATCAGGTTGTTTATGAGCAGGAGGCCGTCGATGTGTCTTTTCTATCAAATACTATGAAATACACGATGACTGGCAATGTTGAGTACGTCTATTTCGAAGATCGGAACGGCTTATTGGGTTCTGTTAGAGGCGAGTCTTACATTGGATATAAAAACGGTGAATCGTTTAAAGTGCTTAGAAAAACATCGTTTTTACTAAGACGGGTGACTTATGAGCACTTTCCCCTTCTAGAAGTTAGCAAAAGCGATCTGGATCGATCGAAAACTTATGTAAACCGAATGGAAAGAGGGTAGGCGATACAGCGAATGCCTACCCGATGACGTTAGATAGCCGGCATGGTGATAAAGTTTGGAAGGGCTTTAATGCGATCCATCCAGCGGCCTATGGCAGGGTATTGATCCAGTTGGATTCCACCTTCGTGAGACAAGGCCACATATGGGAACACCGCACACTCGGCCAAGGTTGGGCGATTCAACGCAAGCCAGTCGTGCTGGGCTAAATGGCTTTCAAGTAAAGCAAGGATGCGATCGCTCATGGCCAAGGTGTCCGCTTTGTTCAGCTCATAGCCAAATTTATCGACCAATCGCGCGGCGTTTGGGCCGTGTTGGATCTCATTCGCGGCGGTAAATAGCCACTGTGCCACTTGAGCTTGCTGCGCGGCTTCCTCTGGCCACCACTGAGCACCGGCGTGCTTTTTAGCAAGGTAGATTAAGATGGCTTGTGAATCACGCAAGATCAGTTCGTCATCCTCTAAGATTGGGATCTCGCCCCATGGGTTTTTGTCGATCAAGGGTGCGCGCTTGTGCTCACCGTCCAGAAAGTCCACTGGGATGATCTCAAGCTCAATACCGGCGAGTGCAGCCAGCAGTCGTACCTTGTAGCAGTTACCAGAGAGTTCTAAATCGTACAGTTTCATGGGTCGCTCCTTGTTGTTATTCGCTTTACGAGGTGAGTTGGTTAAATTCCAGTACGTTGCCATCAGGGTCTCGGATAAACAAGGTGATCCGCCGTGGCCCCAGTGGATGGATGTCTTCGGTAATCGTGATGCCTTCTTCCAATAGCCAGTCCCTGAGTTGATAGAGATCGTCCACCACAAAGGCTGGATGGGTCACGCCAGGCCATTTGATCGGCTGATCCAACAGCACATTATTGTTACCGGCCCTTGAGCTTGCGTTGAAGATGAGATTGATCCTAAGCCCATGCTGATTGGTCATCTCATTGGCTTCGTGGGTTGAAAAGTACCCCGTTTGACGAAACCCAAGGCGCTCATAAAAACGAGTCGCCTTGGATTTATCCGATACGCGAATCCCAATGTGATCAAAAGCCGTTAGGGTGTGGCCGCTCAAACCCGCTTGCATGCCTTGCTCCTATCTTCTGTTGCCTATCGTGTGAGGCGGTGTTTGGCTATTAAGTCAGCTCCATAAAACGAAATAAATGCTGTATTCTTGATAATATTATTAAGAAAAGCTGATAAATAGATGGATAAACTCAAGGCCATGTCGGTCTTTGTGGCGATTGTTGATCAAGGCGGGCTCTCTAAGGCGGCTGAACAGATTGGCCGATCCCCGGCGGCGGTGGTGCGCACGTTGGCCGAACTCGAGGCGCATTTAGGCGTTCGGTTGCTCAATCGGAGTACAAGGCGCATCTCGCTGACCGATGATGGTCGGGAGTACCTTTTGCATTGCCGTAAGATCGTGGCGGATGTTGAAGCCGCGGAGCTGTCGATTGATCTTCGTCGCGAAACGATTTCTGGCAAGCTCACACTCACTGCGCCAGTCACCTTTGGGCGTTTACACTTGGCTCCTTTGATCAACGCTTATCTTTCACAGCACCCGCAAGTGAACATCGAGTTGATCCTGCTGGATCGGGTCGTGGACATCATCGAGGAAGGGTTTGATCTGGCGTTGCGTATTGGTCACCTCTCGGATTCCTCGCTGGTAGCGAAACGAGCAGGGCAGGTGAGTGGTGTTGTCCTCGCAAGTCCAGAGGCCCTTAAGCGGTTTGGGCCACTAGAGCACCCAAGTGATCTAAGTCATTGGCCAACCATTAACGAAACCGCTTTTGGTCGGGAGTGGCTGTTTTTCGAATCCGGTAAAACAACCGTGCAGGTGCATCATCCAAGGCTCACTACCAATCAAATCGATGTCGCGCTTAATGCCGCGAAAGAGGGCTTGGGAGCTGTGAAGCTTCTTAGTTACCAAGCGTTTGAGGCGATTCAATCTGGGCAATTGGTGCGTGTTTTGGGTGATTTTGAGCAACCACCGGTACCTGTCCAATTTGTGTACCCCCATTCACGCTTGTTATCCCCAAGGGTTCGAAACTTTTTAAATTGGGTGGTCTCTAAGCTTGAAGCGGCTTTATCGGATATGGACAGTGAATTGTCCGCCAGATGTCTTAAAAATGGTTAAGGGTTCTTGCAATTAACCTCACATCTGGTCAAATGACCCTGCCTTTTTCACAACAGAGCACAAGCGTGTAATGCTCGGTACTTTTTTTTGGCGATTACTCGCCCTCTTTTTTATAGCGTTAGGCTTTATTGGTGCTATGTTACCGGTGATGCCGACCACGGTTTTCCTGATTATGGCGCTTTGGGCAGCGGGTAAGGGGTGGCCGCAGTTGCACGATTGGCTCCTAAACCATCCGCAGTTTGGCCATCATCTGCGTAACTGGCAAGATGATCGCGCAGTCCCCTTATCAGCGAAAATCTTCGCAACTCTTGGCATGGCATTTGGCCTGAGCCTTGTAGTGTATCGCTATGGCATTAATGTGTGGTTTTTCGTCATCGCCATCACGATGGCGGCTATTCTGATCTGGCTATGGCGCTTGCCGGTGCCCTCGGACCGGCACTGAGCAATTTTATCCAATCTTAAGCCGTGGTTGTTTGCTAGAGTGATGCTATTGATGATTCACATTCGATAGATCTAAGGCACCTCTTATGGCTCGTAACGAACACAACCGCTTTTACTACGCGCAAAACGATGCGTTGCGGGATGTGTTTCTGCTCAAAGCCTCGATGACCGATTTCTCCTACGGTATGCACGCGCATGATGAGTATTCGTTTGGCGTTACCTTAAGCGGTCGCCAAGATTTTTACTCGCTGGGTGAGCAGCACCACAGCTACCCCGGGAATTTGATCCTATTCAACCCTGGCGACGCCCACGATGGCTCCTCAGGGGATGGCTCTGTCCTTAACTACACCATGCTGTACGTAAATCCAACACAGGTCGATTCTGTTTTGGAGGCGTTCGATCTAGCCCAAGGGATGTTTCGGATTAAGAGTCCTGTGCTTGAAGATCCCACACTCAAGCAGTGGGTGTTACGACTCTGCGCCATCACCGAGAACGCGGATGCGACCGCCAGCGAATATGAGTCCACGTTATTCGATATGCTGGCGTATCTGATGTCGATCCAACGTGTGCGAACAAAAGAGATCGCCTTTAAACAAGACCGAGTCATTGAGCGGGCCATCGAGTATCTGCAAGACAACATCCATGAAGAGGTCAATCTGGATCGCTTATCGAGTGTTGTGTGTTTATCTAAATTCCATTTTCTGCGGCGCTTTAAGGCCTACACAGGCATGACGCCGCATCAGTATTGGTTAAACAGCCGCGTTAATCGAGCGCGCCAAGCTCTACAATCCGGCATGTCGCTGACCGATGTGGTTCACAACTTAGGGTTTAATGACCTTAGCCATTTTAATCGCCGCTTTAAGCCGGTGTTTGGGATGACGCCTCACCAGTATCAGCGCCTTTTGATACGTTAACCAAAAACCTAACCTTTACTTTTTATTCTGGAAACAGAAGGGGATTTTATGCTCGAAATTTTGGTGTTTGCGTTTGGTGTTATGTACACCCCAGGGCCAGTTAACGGCCTTGCGTTAATGACGGGTATGACGGAAACGCTAAGATCAGCCCTGCTCTTTTGTGTTGGCGTTGGTGCGGCCATGGCACTGTTATTCTTAGTGGTGGGCGCTTTGGGCGGCCAGGTTATTCCCCCATGGATGCAACAAGGGATTGGTCTTGTGGGTGGTGTTTATATTGCGTATCTGGCGTTTGGCTTATTCAAAGCCAGTGGCGAAACAAAGGCGACCAAGGTTCAGTTGGGTTTTAAAACAGGCTTTATCATGCAGATCACAAACCCGAAATCCATGATAGCGGTCTTGCCGATTGTCGGTGTTTTGTTTCCTAAGGTTGGCCTAGCCGGGTGGCAGGTGGTCGCGCCTTCTCTTATTTTGGGAGTGATGGCCTTTGGGGCACCACTCGTGTATCTGATGGCTGGCTGGTGGATGGGCAAACGAATCCGACCTTCGGTGCTTGTATGGATCAACCGGTTGATGGCGGTACTTTTAGGATACCTTGCTGCTCAGTTCATTGTTTCAAGTGTGATGTCGTTTTAGGACTTACCCTCTTCGCGAGCTTAACGAGATACGTGACGTTATGGAGCTCTGATCACTCTATTGTTATTGATAATGAGAATAGGTTACAATTGTTATGATATAACATATGGAGGTTTTATGAAAAAAGGCATTCATCCCGATTATGGCTACGTTATTTTTCGAGACACCAGTTGCGGGCGGGACTTTCGAATCCGCACTACCGCGACCAGCGACCAAACCGTTGTGTGGGACGATGGGCAAGCCTATCCCCTCATCACATTGGATGTATCCAGCGCATCGCATCCGTTTTATACCGGTGAAAAACAACAGGCCCGTGCCGAAGGACGTATCGCACAGTTCAACAAACGCTTTGGCAAACGTGCTCAAGGATAAGTAGGAGAGAAGTATGAACGTGGTTAGCTCATTAAAGAGTGCTAAAAAGCGCCATCCTGATTGTCAGGTTGTGAAGCGTCGCGGGCGGTTTTACGTGATTTGTAAATCCAACCCGCGATTTAAAGCGCGCCAAGGAACGGTAAAGAAGAAGCGTTAAGCACGCTGTTTTCGCTGCTTCCTTTGTAGACTGATGACCCCTTCTGCCACAAGCAGCATCACGGCCAACCAGATAGCGATGTAGGTTGGCCACTCCCCTGGCTCTAGAGTGTCGCCGAGCAGCCAAGCTGCCAGCATTAAGAAAACCGGCTCAACATAGATCAAAAGCCCAAACAGAGTTAGGTTTAAATGCGGTGAAGATAGGGACTGCAGCCCCAATGCGGCCGCGCTGATCGCCCCAAGCACGTTTAGGATAACGCCAAGGGACGTGTTCGGTGAATAATCCTAACGTTAAGTGGTTTAGAACGATTGTGGCGTTGGATCGGGTTAAGACGACGCAACAGGTGCCGCTGAATGGTCTGGATTTTTGATTCCTTATATCGGAATGCATTCTGATTTTATTGAAAGCGATAACGAATCTCATTAACATTATGGCCTTGTCTGAACGCTGCGTGTGATGGTGCTAACATCATTCGTTCTAAGGGGCCAAGTGTGCTGGAAGTATCAGAAATGACGGTGTCCTATGGGCATCGTACCGTGTTATCCCATGTCTCGTGTCAATTTCCGGATAAGGCCATCACCGCTTTAATTGGACCTAATGGATGCGGTAAGTCCACCTTGCTTAAAGCGATGTTGGGACTGATACCTCGTCAATCCGGTACGACAACCTATCAAGGTGAGCCGCTAGATCAGCTCAGTCGAAAACAGATCGCCTCGCGGATTGCTTATTTACCCCAGGAAAGCCACAGCCCCGACTACATGTTGCTGGGGGATCTAATCGAAATGGCCAGCTACACGCGTCAATCGATGTTCAGCGGCCCAAGTGCGGATGACCGACGTTTATTTCACAAGGCGTTAGAGACGGTGGGCTTACAAAACGAGGCCAATCGTCGCCTTAGTACTCTTTCGGGTGGCCAAAAACAGCGGGCGTGGATCGCTTTGGTGTTGGCTCAGGATGCAGAGTGCATCCTAATGGACGAGCCGGTTAATCATCTTGACGTGCATTTCCAGTATTCCATTTTGGCGCTCTTAAAAAGGTTAAGCACCCAAGGGAAGATGATTGTCACGGTTTTGCACGATTTAAATCTTGCCGCCTCCTTTGCGGACCATGTCTTACTCCTGAAAGAGGGCGTCTTAGTTCACAGCGGTGATACTCATCAGGTATTAACGCCGAGCACAATCCAAGCGGTGTTTGATGTCGAGGCCGATGTCTTTTATCGAGATGATCGCCTTGTTTGCCTGCCTAAACATCAGGTCGCCTTTTGATGGGCCGCACTGCGTTTTGGGTAGGCAATGGTGTTTTACTGGTGATCTTGTCAATGGTCAGTCTGAGTGTGGGCGCAGTTTGGATTTCCCCTCAAGAGGTCATCAAGGCCTTGGTGTCATTTGACCCCATACAATACCACCATACTTTGATTCAGTATCAGCGCATGCCTCGGGTACTGATTGCCCTTTATTGTGGGGCGGTGATGGCAGTCTCAGGTGTCATTCTGCAAGGGCTTACACGAAACCCCTTGGCCTCGCCCTCGACATTGGGGATCAACGCAGGTGCGATGACCGCCACCTTGCTGTGTGTGTTTTACAGTGATTTCGGGCTGGTGGCACAAGGTGTTTTTGCCATATTGGGCGGTTGCTTGGCCTTTTTTGCTGCATCTTTGATGGCCAAATCCATTTCCGGTACCAAAGAGGTGTTAGGCGTCTCATTGGTGCTCTCTGGGGTGTTAATCTCAATGCTGTTGGCCGGTATCGCCAATGCGATTTTGTTATCGGACCCAACACGCCGAACGGATTTCTTAAATTGGGCGGTGGGCAATATCAGCCATGTGTATGTAGAGCGTTTGTCGGCTTTCTATCCCATTGGCCTTGTATCTATCGTTGCTCTAATGGCCTTAGCAAGGCCGCTTTCTTTGCTGCTGTTGGGGCATGAAAAAGCAGCCTCAATGGGTGTTTCGACATCTTGGTTAACCCGCATTGCTTTCATCGCGGTGGTATTAGGGGCCAGCTCCGCGGTGGCCGTCAGTGGCCCCATTGCGTTTATCGGGTTGATGGTCCCGCATATAGTCCGGCCGGTCGTTGGGGCGAAGTTTACAAGAACTTTGCCCGCGTGTGCCTTAGTGGGCGCAGTGCTGTGCGTGTTGGCGGATCTAATCGCAAGGACGATCATCGCCCCTTATCTTTTGAATACAGGGCTGGTGATGGATCTTGTGGGGGGCGTGTTCTTTGTTTGGGTGGTGCGACACTACTATCTAAGCCGCAGTATCAAACGAGATCGCAGCGCATGATGGGGGTTGAATATTCCACCAGTGGACGTCGATTGTGGCGTGTAGGCGGGCTGTTACTCCCCGTATCAGCGATCATTCTAGGCGTAGTTTTGCTGGTTTTGATCATGGGTTTAGCAGGCCTTTCTTTACTGTTAGGCACCACGGAAATCCCTTTAGCATCATTTTGGAATGGGGCGTTAACCAACGCTCAGGCATTTGCCCTTTGGGATGTTCGGCTTCCTCGTCTGTTGCTTGGGGCATTGGCGGGTTGGAACTTGGCCATGACCGGTGTGATGCTGCAAGCCTTATCCAGAAATCCGATTGCAGAACCTGGCCTGCTGGGGCTTAGCCAAGGGGCGATGCTCACCATTTTGGTGACTTTAATTGTGATGCCGCACATCAACTTGGTGTGGTTGCCATTGGTGGCCATTTTAGGTGGCAGTGCGGTGGCGTTCCTCTTGATTGGTTTAGTGGGGCGCTCTACCCAGACAGGTCTCGAAATCTTACTGATGGGCATCGCCGTCGACACCGTACTGTCTTCATTAAATGGGGTTTTGCTCCTATATACCCCGCCTGAAACCTCCTACAGCGTATCGGCTTGGTTGAGTGGCTCTTTGTTTCAAGCCAGTTGGGACAGCGTGTCCTCTTTATTGCCTTGGTTGTTGATCAGTGTGCCCGCTGTTATCTGGGTTGGCCGCGCGTTAAGTCGTTACGAGCTAGGGGAGGATATGGCCGCCGCTTTAGGTGAGCCTACCCGGGTGACTCGTCCGATGATATTGGTGTTGGCGGTAACGATGAGTTCGGTGGCGGTGTCCGCCGTTGGGCCTGTGACCTTTTTGGGCATATTAGCCCCGCACTTGGTGAGCTGGTTATGCCCATTAAGTGGTCGTATTCGGTTGTGGTTAGCGGGCTTGATGGGGGCTTTGCTCGTGATTGCTGCCGATTTGTTCACACGGCTAATGTCTGCCAACACACCTGTCCCATTGGGTCTCAGTTTGATTGTGATTGGGGTACCTATGTTTATTGTCATGATGCGGGTGCGATCCTTTGGGTCTCGCTCAAGGTAAGGAGAACACATGAAACGACAGTGTTTAGCGGTCTTGATCGGTTTAATGACGGCTCACTCTGCGTTGGCCGAGCGGACCTTAACGGACTCGACGGGGCGTTCGGTCAGTGTGCCTGACCATCCGGCTCGGGTGGTGGTTCTACACGAGCCTTTGTTGGGCGTACCGTTAACGGACCTTGGATTAGCGCCCATCGGTAGCTATGGCCGAACGGATCAGGGTGAGTCCCTAATGTCGGTGGATTTCTATCACGAGATTTTTGGCCAAGCGGGCCCTAAACCTCACGGGGTTGGTGCGCTGGGTAACTTAGATATAGAGAAATTAAATGCCCTAGAGCCGGACCTCATCATTGGCACCGAATACGACGCAGATAAAGCCGCACGACTTTCGAGCATTGCGCCTGTTTATTTGCAAAACAGCAGTACTGGACGGGTGTCTGGCGTATCCCCCGAGAAGGACTTAGCACATGTGGTTAATCGGACAGATCAGTACGAAGAGCGTTTAGCCCATTACCAACATCGCTTGAGCGAGGTTAAAGCGAAGCTGCCCAAATATGACCAGCCACCAACGTATTTAGGTTTATTCTTGACCGATCAAGTCAATGCCATCGGTGAAATGTCAGGGGCGGTGCAAGCGATGGAAAATCTAGGCTTTAAACGCCTAGCGTATCAGGACAAAAATGAACGCTCCGGTTTGGGGTCGACCTTCATTGTGCCGATCAGCTCCGAAATTATCGGTCAGCTTAACCCCGATCTATTGATTTTACTCAATAGCTACAACGAAGCGGATCGCTCTCCTAGCAAGACACAAGCGTCTATGGATCGGATTCTGCCTGGGTGGAAGCAGTTTCTCGTCCCGGCACGTGAGGGGCGCATCCTGTATTTGGATTCTGGTAAAGTGACGACACCATCCATTGCCAGTGCCGAGCATGCCCTTGATCAAATAGAAGCATGGCTTGATCAATCAAAACTGTGATGGATAAAAAAAGGCTCTTCGCGAAAGCGACAGAGCCTTTGGATCGGAAGGGAAGTGATCGATTAAAACTGGTATTTAACCCCTAAACCCGCTTGGCGAGGCTCGAGCATGTTGGCCACAATACCGCCCACGGCGCGGTCATCATAAAGATAGGTTTCTGCTCGCTCATCGAACAGGTTGTTGATGTATAGATAAAACTCAAGGTCATCCGTTGGGGTATAGGCTAGGCGGGTATTGGCAACACGATAGCTGTCTACCTCGTAGGCGGCTTCGTTTTTATCGGTTGAGTAGTAACCATCCATATAGCGGACTTCACCCGACCAACGCCATTGCGGAGCCACACGCCAATCGGCGCCTAAACTCATCATCACACCCGGTGCTTTACCAAACTCGTTGCCTTCATACGACTCGCCCCCTTCGCTGGTAAAGGAGCCAATGTTGGTGTGCAATAAGCCCAATGAGCTGCGCAATAAAAGGGCTTGTGTGGCTTGGTAGTCGGCAGTTACTTCAAGTCCATACGCCGTTGCTTCCTCGGCATTCACAACGATGCTGCCGTACTGAACGCCGTTTAAATAGTTGGGCAGCAAACGTTGAGAGTCTTTGTAATCACTGTAAAAGAGGTTTGCTGAAAGGCCTAAGCGTTCGTTTAAAAGGCGTGTGCGGGCAAAGAGCTCGTAGTTAGTGACGCGCTCCTCATCAAAGGTGATGAAGTCTTGGCTGACAAAGCTTAAGTTCACACCGCCTGGGTTGTAGCCGGTGCTGATTAAGCCACCGACGGTAGTGTGTTCCGACACGTCATACGCCAGCGACACGCGTGGCAGCCATGCGGTAAAGGTCTCATCAAAAGAGAGAGGGCCGCTCGCGTAGCTTGAGGTACCGCTGCGTTTTACATGATCTTGTTGGTAACGCAGTCCACCGGTTAAGAGCCAACGATCAGTCAGTTGGTAATTTACTTCAGTAAATAGGCCTGTTTGACGTTTCTCATCATCAAACTGAGACACGCCCCGCATGTACAGTGTGTCTTCGGACGTGGTTTTAGCCACATAAAGCCCTGCAACGCCTTTGAGTACGCCATCTTCGGTACCGAAATTGATGCGCGTTTCATTGGAGACGTTTTCCTGCTCGATCAAGGCTTGGCCGCTATTGAAGGGCTCGCTAACGCGATCCACATGCAAATCGGTGTACTGCAGCTGGTTGTGGACGGTGGTTTGATCATTGATCTCATAGCGGGTATCCGCTACCCACGTATCGGCGTCCATAACCCAGTTGGGCATAGAGCTTGTCGCGTTCTCCAAATCTTTATAAGGCTGAGATGCAGACTCCCATGTTGGGGCTTGGTTACTGATGTGGTTATAGGTCAGCTTACCTTCAAACTCTGGCACAGAGGAGGGCAGCCAGAGCAGTTTGATGCGCGCATTTTTATTTTCAAAGTCCTGATCGGTGTCACCTTTGGCAAAGTCAGATCGAGTGTATTTGATGAAGGTGTCTTTGCTGTTGTAATCCAAAGCGATGCGTGCCGCGACATCCTCATTCAACGGGCCCGATAACATCAGCGAGGCACGACGGCGCTGATCCGTACCGACTTCCAATTGAGCCGCACCTTCACGGGTAAAGTTTGGGTCGTTGGTGTTAACAATAATGGCGCCTGCGATGCTGTTCGCACCTTGCGATGACGTTTGCGGCCCACGAAAGACTTCGATGTTGTTCAAATCCCAAATCGAGGCAGAGCTGTAGACAAACTCATAGAAGCTTAAATAGTGCCCATCTTGGTTGATGGCGGCACGCGGCACTGTCCCGCCAAAGAAGGCCAAAGAGCCAAAATTGGGCCCTTGTGTGTCCTGCCCACGAATGATCGGTGCGCCAGTGGTGTCGGTGTAAAACACGTTGGGGAAATCTTTTATTGCATCGGACACCGAGCATGCTTGAGATTGATCATCCAACTGCTGTCTCGTAACAACGCCTACCGCTGAAGCGGTGTCCTGCATAGTACGGTCCATTTTCTCGCCAGTTACCATTAATACAGGTAACTGGGATACCTCAGATGAGGGGGAGTCATCCGCCTGAGCGATTGCTGCTGCCAAAAGGCAAGGGGTAAAGAGTGCGGCGTTCCAAGAACGTCTGGAAAAAGTAGCCATTGGGTTTACCTGATACAACTCACAAATCAAAGGAAAGTTAAAAAACCATTCCATAATACAAAATGCATTCTAAAAAACAATAAATCTAAATAAAAATTGTTATCATTTATTGTTTGATAAATGAGCCTATGTACCTTGTGGGCGTGAACAGCAAGGTATGTGCGTTCGATTTGAATCTGTGGCACTCTTTGCCACCGTTGATGTGATGGGAGACAGTTGGGTGGAAAAACAATCGGGTTTGGTTCAGTCCGTATCGGTATCGATGCGTTTTTTAAACGTCCTTAATGAATCGGATTGTCCACTGCCGCTTGGCGAGATTGCAAAACGTGCCGAGGCGGGTGCCTCGATGGCGCATCGCTACCTTCAGTCGTTAGTCAAAGAGGGGATGGTGGCGCAAGATGCCGCTACGGGGTTTTACGACCTAGGCCCTCAAGCGATTGCTTTAGGTGTGTCAGCCATTCGTCGTATCAATCCTATTGAGGTCGCATCGCAGCAGATGAAACTCTTGGCGCAAACCGCTCAGGCGGGGTGCGGTATTGCGATTTGGACAGAACGGGGGCCGGCTTTAATTCGATGGTATAAAAGTGCTTATTTTTCGATCAATCCGCTCTCGCTCGGTGAAATACTGCCCCTAGACAACACCGCCTGTGGATTGATGTTTCAAGCTTATATGCACCCATCGGCGATTAAAGTGGCACGTGATTATCAACCGGCGCACTTTCGAGGCGAGCCGCCACAGCAAGAGCAGCTTGAGCAGATCCGTGAGACGCAATTTTTGGCATTGCGCAGTCACCTTATCCCTGAAATTACCGGTCAAGCGGCCCCTGTTTTTGATGCGCAGGGGGAGGTCGCCTGCCTTGTGACCACGGTTGATCATCTGGGGCAGCAACCTGATGTCAGCGTACCTTTGAAAGAGGTGGCCAGGACTATCGCGCAACTCACAGGTACAGAGCGCTTTCGGCATTAACTCTAGGATTCGGTTAAATGCCCCATAAAGGTGGTGTGCTGATAATGGCGGCGTAGTAATCCCGCATCGGCCAGCATCGGCATCAATTGGGTGAGCGCTAAGCCCACAGACCCCCAAGACCCGCCAGGTGTGCAGATAAAACCATCAATGGCCTCTTGGGTGTGCCAGTCCTGAATGGCTTTGAAAGCATCCTCCACCGTACCAATCACTTGCCAATGGGCCGATCCAATCACCTCGGGGCGCTGTAATAGCGCTTCAAGACCGAGCCCTTCGCGTTTGATCAATCGTGTAACAAGGTCTGCATGGGTTTGGCTTCTGACTTTACCGCGGTGGGCTGGCAAGTCACGCTCCGTGATTGGCTTATCTAATGGCCAGTCAGTTAGGGACAGCCCTGTGCACTCTTCGACAAAACCAATTCGACGCTGTTGATCCACCCGGCTATGCGTTTCCAGATACAAGGCTTTCGCCTCATCCTTTGTGTCGGCAAGATATAAGCTGAGCCCTGGCAATACTCGGACATCATTAGGGTTGCGTCCAAGGCCCTTCGCGCGGGAGCGCAAGTCGAATCGTAAATCCTTGGCGGCCGATAAGTCTGGAGTGGCGGCAAAAACCGCATGAGCGACAGAAGCCGCAAACTGTCGGCCAATATCGGAAGCGCCTGCTTGGATTAAAGGAATCTCAGCGGGGTAAGCGGGCGTATTCAATGGCCCATCAATTGCGTAAAAGTCGCCTTTATGATCAATCGGGTGAATGCAAGATGGGTCGGCGAATACGCCGGCGTCTCGGTCGCGTTTAAGGGCATCACTTGGAAAGCTAGCCCAAAGGGCTTGCACTACCTCGGTAAATTCTTTGGCGCGTTGATAGCGCTGCGATGAAGAGGGCATCTGATCCAGCCCAAAATTATGCTGCCCCCCAAGTGCCGTTACAATATTCCAACCAATGCGACCTTGAGTTAACCAGTTCATGGTCTGTAGCTGCCGAGCCAACAAATAGGGATTACCAAAGGTGGTGGACGCCGTGGTCAATAGTCCAATATGAGATGTCGACTGGCTTAGCGCCGCCAATAATAAGGTGGGATCTAACCCCGCAAAGCCACCGCCTTTTTGTACAGCGGTTTGGTCTAAAAAAAGCGTATCGGGCAAAAAGAGAAAATCCAGATGCGCAGCTTCCGCTTTTGCGGCAACAGTTTGGTAAAAGGGTACAGAGAACTGCTCATCAATCCGGCTATCCTTTCGACGCCAAGCTTCACCGCTTAGCCAAGTGGGGGCAAGTGACATTCCAATATGAAGAGGCTGACTCATGATGATCCCTATGCTGGTGTATCAATTAGTAGATGATAGCAATTCTCATTTTTATTTGGAAAGAGGGGATTGAGTTGATGTGTGTTTCATTCGCAACGAATTTGGAGGTTCCTGCACTAAAACCAAACCAATACCCATACTTTTGCTCATTTTTCAGCACGTTTAAAGACGGTTTGACCAAAAGGTCAGCTTTATTTAGGTACGCCATTTGCAAGGCTTGCTCATACTCAATCGGGAGGGCAGCAACATGGCAGTGCATGATTATCCACTCAGTGAAGTGCCACAATCGGATCGAAAAGGATTGTTATCCACCTCGATCGTTCTACTAGGTTTTACCTTTTTCACCGCCACCATGTGGGCCGGCGGTACCAGCCACCCGGCAACCGAATCGCAAGTAGCGGCCCTGAAAGACACCCCATACGATACTGGGTTAGATTTGGAGTTATTGTCCGAGATTGCTGATTACTTTCGCGATGTGCGTAAGAAGTACCATCAGTTTGAGAGTGAGTTTACCCGCGAAGATGTCTCGGTTCAGATCAACCAAGTGCCAGGCGGCATGATGTCCAACTTAGCGAATCAGCTAAAAGAGCAAAACGCGCTGGATAAAATCCGCGATGTGTTTGATGAGATCCCGCGTGTTCGTGCGGATTTGGGCTTCCCTCCACTGGTGACACCAACGTCTCAAATTGTGGGCACGCAAGCGGTCTATAACATTTTTCCGGTCAGCGGTATAAAACGATCACCAACGAAGTGAAGCGTTACCTGCAAGGTGGGTACGGCAAACCACCGGCCGAGGTGGATAAAGAGCTGCAAAAGAAAGCCATCGGCAGCGAGCTTGTAGAAGAGGGGCGTCCTGCAGATCAACTCGTACCCGAATTAGCCAAGCTGCGCAGCGAGATCGGAGACCTTGCTCAATCGGAAGAGGACGTTTTGACCTTTGCCATGTTCCCAGATTTGGGGCGTGAGTATTTGAAACAACGTCAAGAAGGCACCTTGCAGCCAGAAGCGCTGTTACCACAAGAACAAGCCGGCAAAACACAGGCACAAGCGGGCGTTGCGACTGAATTTAAAATCGATGTACACGGCGAAACGTACGAAGTAGCCATCACCGGTGTGGGCGATTCGGATTCAGGTCATCGCAAACTGTACTTGTCATTGGATGGTATGCCTGAGGAAGTGTTATTCCAGCCATTGAACAGCTATGTCGCAGAGACCAAAAGCGGCCGCAAAAAAGCGACTGAACCAGGTCACGTGAGTGCGACCATGCCGGGTAACATTGTCGATGTGCTGGTGGCTGTTGGTGATCAGGTTAAAGCCGGGCAAGGAGTGTTAGTAACGGAGGCCATGAAGATGGAAACCGAAGTGCACGCTAACATCGCAGGCGAAGTGAAAGCCGTGTATGTTGAAAAGGGCGATCGTGTGACCCCAGGTGAAGTCCTGATTGAAATTGCATAAGTCAATTTCACTGGTCGGCTAAGGCCACTCTTGGTATCTTAGCCGCACTATAAAAGGGTGCGACTTTGGTCGTACCCAACGAGAACGAGAAACGTAAGAACTTGGAGTGGTAATGGATCAGATCATCCGTGGTGTGTTGGAATTTAAGAAAAACATCTATCCTGAGCGTAAAGACTTGTTTGGCACTTTGGCAACCGGTCAAAATCCAGACGTTCTGTTCGTCACCTGTTCAGACTCCCGAATCGACCCTAACTTGTTAACGGGCTCCCACCCTGGGGATCTGTTTATCTGCCGTAACGCCGGTAATATTATCCCGCCGCACAGCAATGAAACCGGTGGTATGACCGCATCCATTGAGTATGCGGTTGCCGTGCTGGGTGTTCGTCACATCATCGTTTGTGGCCACACCGATTGCGGTGCAGTTAAAGGCGCACTGGATGTTGATGGTCTTAAAGGCTTACCGCACGTACAAGAGTGGTTGGGTCACTGCCGTTCAGCTATGGAAATCGTACGCGAGCGTCACGATATCCCGGCCGATTGCCCGGTGGGTGGCGAGCACCTAAACGAAGCGATCGAAGAAAACGTACTTCAGCAAGTGCAGCATTTGAAAACGCACCCGGTCGTCGCGGCAAAAATGGCGACCCACAAAGTGGAAATTCACGGTTGGGTGTACAACATCAAGTCCGGAACCATCCGCTGCTGCAGCCAGCACGATACGTCGTTCCGCGATTTTGGTGAGCACTATGATGAGATCATCAAAAAAGTGGAAGCGTAATCCGGTTCAGTGACACAGAACTCCAAACCGTCCAAAGCCTACTTCCGAAACGGGCCTGATCATCGTCAGGCAAAGGAGGTAGGCTTTGTTGATATCCGAAAGCGATTTGATTTTCGCGCCATCAGCATTGGTAAATGGGTCACCCAGCAAGAACAACACGTAGCCGCCGCGCATTTTTATGATGCCTTGTGCGATTTGATGTTGATTCTGAATGGCCCTGAAACCTTAATCTCGTTGCGTGGCTCATTAGCGCTGCAATATGGCAAAGGCGGACGACCTGGCGTTGCGGCCCATTACAGCCCATCGGAGCGCAGTTTTGCATTAGCAAAAAACGCAGGCCCTGGCAGCATTGCACATGAATGGTTTCATGCGTTGGACCATTATTTAGGCCCGCGTGTCTTTGCCGATGCGCCCAGTCACCTGTTTGCGTCCAAAGCCTGGTTGATGGATGCAACCCCTGTGGCGCACCCGCTGAATGATCTCTACCTTGCCTGCTTAAAAGCGGTCATCCTTGATGATGAAGGGGATGGCCCAAGTGAGATGTTTGAAGCGTCGGCCAACATGGATCAATCGCTTGGTCAGTTGTATTACAGCCTGCCAGAGGAACTGTGCGCCCGTGCCTTTGAAGCCTTTGTACAGGATGCGGCCGTCACTAATCACTTTTTGGTGAAAGGCACCAAACAATCCCCCGAGGCTAAAGCCGGTCTCTATCCGCAAGGCGATCAACGCGAGCGCTGCAACGTAGCTTTTCAAGCCTATTTTGGGGCGTTAGGCCGTGCGCTCATGCGCGAAAATCAATGAGCGTTACGTTTTGTTAATAAGGTAAAGATCATTTAATTTGCTTCATATTTGGATCAAAAGCCTTACATTAGAGTCATAACTTAACGTTACGATTCTACGAGGTAGCAGTACTTAATGGCTTTACCCTTGGTGTTAGCAGGGCCGATTCTTAGGCGAGTCACCGCTGATCAGGCGATCCTCTGGCTTGTAACCTCTAAGGCGTGCGAGTGGCAGGTTGAGCTCTCCTCCGGTGAGGGGGAGATTGCACTCAGTGAACTGGATGTGCAGTCTATTGAGCTATCGCCATCGGTGTATCAAACTCTTTTGATCGCAAAGCCAAGTTCCAAGTTGCCTTTTGATCAGTGGATTAACTACTCGATCTCGCTGACACCCTCTGATGAGTCCAAGACCTACGCGGTAACTGATCTTGTTGAAGGGCTGTGCTACGAAGAGCGCTCGACGCCAGGGTTTGTGCTAAAGCGCAAAATGCACTCCTTGCTGCATGGCTCTTGTCGAAAACCGCATCTGATGCCAGCCGAATCCGTCGAAAAAAACGACAGTGGCGATGGTTTGGTGCGTGCCGATGCCTTCTTGCAATCCTTACTGAAGGACCACACCGAAGCGCAGATTGGCGAACAAGCTGAATGGCCATCGCTCTTATTGATGACGGGCGATCAGGTCTACGCCGACGATGTTGCAGGCCCAATGTTGAGCGCGATCCATCAGGTGATTGACCGACTGGATTTTACCCCAGAGCCGTTAGACGGTACCGAACTTAATGATTCGCGCGAGTTGTGCTATACCCATCCCTATTACTACAAGCGCGACGAGGTTCTACCGAAAACCGAGTTGGCCGGAAAACTTCGAAAGCAGTTTTTTTCAGGGGCTAAAAAGTCGGTTTTTACGTCGAGTAACGCCAAAAACCATCTGATCACGTTATCCGAAATGGTCACCATGTATTTGATGGTGTGGTCGCCTGCTTTATGGGCCTCGGTGAATTGGTCGTGCCCGGCTTGCATCGAGGATACCGAGCAACGCGAGCGTTTCGAGAAAGAGGTGGTGCCCCTTAAGGGGTTTGTAGAGTCACTCTCGAGCGTGCAGCGTGTGCTTGCACATCTGCCTACCGCGATGATCTTTGATGATCACGATGTCACCGACGATTGGAACCTAACCGCGGCCTGGGAAAAGGCCGCCTATGAGCACCCATTGTCGCGTCGAGTCATTGGTAATGCGTTATTGGCGTATTTTGTGTTTCAAGGCTTTGGTAATGCGCCCGAAAAATTCCCGGAAAAGTTAGTCAACGATGTCCGGTCGGCGTTTAAAGCGCCCGGCAGTCAAGTGCATGATCAAGTGTTAACGGATCTCTTTGCTTTTAATCAATGGCATTACGAGTGGGACACCCAGCCCATTTTGATTGTGCTCGATACACGTACCCACCGCTGGCGCTCGGAAAGCAGCATCAATAAACCCTCAGGTTTGATGGATTGGGAGGCGCTGACCGATTTACAGCATACTTTGTTGGACCATAAAGCGGTGGTGATGGTCTCTCCGGCGCCCGTCTTTGGTGTTAAGTTGATCGAAAATATTCAGCGTGTGTTTACCTGGTTTGGCCACCCGCTGCTGGTGGATGCCGAAAACTGGATGGCGCATAAAGGGGCGGCACATGCTTTGATGAATCTGTTTCGTCATCCACGGACACCGCATAATTTTGTGATTTTATCGGGCGATGTGCATTACTCGTTTGTTTACGACATTGAGCTACGTGGGCAAAAAAACAGCCCCAATATTTGGCAGATTACCAGCAGCGGGATTCGCAACGAGTTTCCGCCTAAGTTGCTGGATGTGTTCGACCGTTTGAACCGATGGCTGTATGCACCGTCATCCCCTTTGAACTGGTTTACTAAGCGACGTCGCATGAAGATCACCCCAAGGCGGCCTGAGAATACGGCCAAAGGGGAGCGACTTTTGAATGCGGCTGGCATTGGTTGGGTGATGCTGGATGATTATGGTGCGCCCAATCGCGTTCGACAACTGTGTGCCAACCAAGCGGATGTGGATTTTGAGTTAGAAGAAGGTCAGCCCCGCTGGGAGTAAAGCCAATACCTTTTGATGGCATTCTTGTACACTAGCGCTTTAACTTATTCATGTTTTGGGGCCCCTTGTGACCACTGATGCTTTTACCACGCTGCCGCTTCGCCAAGAACTGATCGACAACCTAGCCTCATTAGGGTTTGCGACCATGACACCGATTCAACATGCGGCGCTTCCTGCGGTCTTGGATGGCCAAGATGTCTTGGCCAAAGCCCAAACTGGGTCTGGTAAAACCGCTGCGTTTGGCTTGGGGCTGTTGCATTCGTTGGTGTTGGAGCAGCGCGACGTTCAGGCCTTGGTGTTGTGTCCCACGCGTGAGTTGGCCGACCAAGTGGCTGAGTCTTTAAGAAGCTTTGGGCGTCAAATGGCGAACCTACGGGTGCTGACGCTGTGTGGCGGCGTACCGATTAAAGGGCAATTGGTGTCCTTAGAGGTGGCCCCTCACATTGTGGTCGGTACACCAGGGCGCATTGTGGATCACCTTGAGCGAGGCACACTGAATGTATCGACGTGCCGTCACTGGGTCTTAGATGAGGCAGACCGTATGTTGGATATGGGCTTTGAAGAGCCCATCGAGCGCATCCAAGCGGCGCTTGAGTCACCCACGCTTCAAACTTTACTCTTTAGCGCGACCTACCCCGATAACATCCAATCTTTGGCGCAACGTGTCCTAAAAGAGCCGGTTACGGTATCGGTTGAGAGTGAAAGTGCGCACCAAAACATAGAGCAACGCGTCTATAAAGTAGAGTCGGATGACGCACGCTTTGATCTGATCGATCAGCTTTTGCGCCAACAACAGCCGACCTCTGCGATGGTGTTTTGTAACACCAAGCGAGATGTCGATGAGGTCTACCATGCCCTTAATCGAAAAGGGTATCGAGTCAAACCCTTGCACGGCGACCTGGATCAAAACGCACGCGATAACACCTTAGCGATCTTCGCGAACGGCTCTGCCAACGTGTTGGTGGCTACCGATGTCGCTGCCCGCGGTTTGGACATCGCCTCGGTGGATTTGGTGATTAATGCCTACATCGCTTTTGAGCCAGAGGTGCACGTACACCGTGTGGGCCGTACGGGCCGAGCGGGGGAGAGCGGTCTTGCTTGTACCTTGTTTGATGCCAAGGAGCAGCACCGTTTAGATCGCCTTAACGAGTACTTGCCAGAACCCTTGATCGAAAAGCCCTTGCCGAAACCGAGCAAATCCCCAATCCCACTGCCGCTCTTTTCGACGTTGGAGTTAGGGTCTGGGAAGAAAGATAAGATTCGCCCAGGTGACATCGTTGGGGCGTTAACCTCCAGTCAGGTTATGAGTGCGGACGACATCGGTAAAATCAGCGTGAAAGCCAAGCGCTCTTTGGTTGCGATCAAAACCGAATACTTACATCAAGCGCAGGGCATTTTAGAGAAGGATGGGATTAAAAAGCGCCGCGTCAAAGTGCGTAAGCTCAGTTAAATTTCTGACAAATCAAACGTTTATTTAACGGATGATAAGTTCCTTCGCTGTGGTGACAATTTGATCTTTTGGTCAATAAATTGTTAGAGTACTAAGTAAATCTTCGGGCATTACATGCTCGGGTTTCAGTAACACCACAGCGGAGAAGCGTCTTTTAATGGATGATCAATCTCAAAAAAACACCTCGCCAGAAAGCGACTTAATGACGCCGGACGGTCTCGTAAACCCCATCGATACTGACTATCAAGTAGGACAAGACAACGTTGTTCTGCAAGTCGGTCCATTTGGTCTGGACATTCACAACCGAGTTTTTTTGATTTCCGGACTGACCATTGTAGCGTTTGTTTTGATAACGCTATTGTTCCAAGACAGCGTTGCCCCTGTATTTGGCGACATTCGCAGTTGGTTAACAACTAACCTTGATTGGTTCTTCTTGCTTGCGGGTAACGTGTTTGTCCTGCTGTGCTTATTCCTGATCGTATCTCCTCTGGGTAAAGTGCGTATCGGTGGTACCGAAGCTAAGCCGGATTACGGTTACTTGGGTTGGTTCTCTATGCTGTTTGCAGCCGGCATGGGTATCGGTCTGATGTTCTACGGGGTATCAGAGCCTCTATCGCATTTCGGAACCTCCTTAGGTGGCACCTCTTTAGAGAATGGCGTGCGAACCGACTGGGCGCCTTTGGGCGGTGCTGCGGGTGACCCTGCTGCTGCCGAGCGTTTAGGCATGGCCGCAACCATCTTCCACTGGGGTCTACACCCATGGGCGATCTATGCTGTGTTGGCGTTAGGTTTGGCGCTGTTCTCGTTCAATAAAGGACTGCCGCTGACCATGCGCTCCGTGTTTTACCCTATCTTGGGTGAGCGTGTGTGGGGCTGGCCTGGTCACATCATCGACATTCTAGCGGTGTTCGCGACCTTGTTTGGTTTGGCAACATCGTTGGGTTTGGGTGCGGCTCAAGCCGGTGCGGGCCTTAACTACCTATTCGGTGTGCCTACTGGTGAAACCACTCAAGTTGTATTGGTTGTTTTCATTACCGCAATTGCGCTGGTATCGGTGTTAGCGGGTCTGGATGCCGGTGTAAAACGCCTGTCCGAGATCAACATGACCCTAGCGGCGCTTCTGCTGTTGTTCGTGATCATTGTTGGGCCGACGCTTGCCATCCTTACCGGCTTTGCCAGCAACATGGTGGCTTACCTGCAAAACTTGCCTGCGCTTTCGATGCCCTTTGCTCGTGAAGATGCCAACTTTGCTTCTGGCTGGACGGCGTTCTACTGGGCGTGGTGGATCTCTTGGTCGCCATTTGTGGGTATGTTCATTGCGCGTGTATCTCGCGGTCGTACAGTACGTGAATTCATGGTGTCGGTGTTGCTTATCCCATCAGCAGCGTGTGTTTTGTGGATGACCGCATTTGGTGGTACCGCCATCAGCCAAGTCGTAAATGATGGTTACACTGCCGTTCAGGAAGCCGACTTGCCGATCCAACTCTTTACTATGCTAGATGCCTTGCCTTTGGCGCAGATCACCTCGTTCATTGCCATTATTTTGGTGGTGGTGTTCTTTGTGACCTCGTCTGACTCGGGTTCTTTGGTCATCGATGCGATTGCCGCAGGCGGTAAAGTGGATTCGCCAAAACCACAGCGTGTGTTCTGGTGTACGTTTGAAGGCTTGGTGGCTATTGCCCTGATTCTGGGTGGTGGCTTAGTTGCACTGCAAGCGATGGCCGTTTCAACCGGTTTACCGTTCACCATTGTATTGCTGGTAGCGTGTATCGCTGTGATTCAAGGTTTGCGTTCGGAGCCACGTGGCTAAGCCCTGATGGCTGGTCAGAAAAACCGAAGGCTTGCCTTCGGTTTTTTTATGCCTAACACTGTGCGCTATTGATCAACAAAAAGGGATAAACCTGTGGAAATAGAACAACTGGAAGTACTGACGTTTCTGCAAGAGCACGTTCCCTTTCGTTGGTTACCGGAAGATGAACTGACCCAGCTGGCCAAAGCGGTCGATGTGGCTTACTTTCGGGCCGATACCGACATTGTCAAACTGGGTGAAGAGCACAGCGATCTTTATGTGATCCGAAGTGGCAGTGTCGAGATCTTTCGTCGGAATGGGGATCTCTACAACCGTTTGGGTGTGGGGGGCATTTTTGGCCAACAAAGCTTACTGACGCATTCACCGAGCCGATTCCCAGCGAGAGCTTTGGAAGACACCCTAATCTACCTAATCCCCAAGCCTGTCTTTATTCGCTTATTTGAGTATTACGACCGTTTTTCGGACTTTGTTGAAATCCATAACCACAAGCGCCTAAACCAAGCCGTTAATCGCCATCAGGATGCGAACGAGCTGATGACCTCTTCGGTGAGTAAGTTGATTACGCGCCCGCCGGTCAGGATCGAGGCTCAGCAAAGTGTCCAAACCTTAGCGATTACCATGACCGAAGAGACGGTCTCCTCCATGCTGGTGGTCGAATCGATGGCAGAAGGCGAGGAGGCCTCGGTTGTTGGCATCGTGACCGATCGAGATCTACGCACTCGGGTGGTGGCCGAGGGGCTGCCGTTGGATACACCGATTCGCGAGATCATGAGTGACGATTTGATCACCATTGAAGCCAGTCACTTTGTGTTTGAAGCGATGCTGACCATGTTGAAGAACAACGTGCACCACTTGCCCGTGTTATCGGGTGGCAAACCGATTGGTGTGATAGGTATCTCGGACATCATCCGTTATGAGTCGCACAACAGCTTGTTTGTGGTCAGCAGTATCTTTGATGCGCCTTCCATCAGCGCGATGGCGCAATTAAAATCCGATATGCAAGCAAGCTTTGTGCGGATGGTCAACGAGGATGCAAATTCGCACATGATTGGCAGTGCGATGTCTGTCATTGGCCGAAGCGTAAAACAGCGCCTCCTAGAGATGGCCGAAGAGTCGCTTGGCCCACCGCCTGTGCCTTATTGTTTTTTGGCGTTAGGCTCGATGGCGCGGGATGAGCAGCTGATTGTCACGGATCAGGACAACGCCCTGATATTAAGCGATGACTATGACGAGAAGCTTCACGGCGACTACTTTTTGCAGCTGTCCCGATTTGTCAGCGATGGCTTGGCCGAATGCGGCTACAAATACTGCAAAGGCAACATCATGGCGACCAACCAGCGTTGGCGTCAGCCGCTGTCGGTATGGCGGGATTACTTTACCCAATGGATTGACTCGCCGACCCCCGAAACCTTGCTTAATAGCTCCATCTTTTTTGATCTTGAAGGGGTGGCGGGCGAGGTGCGCTATGCCGATGAGCTGCGCCACCTGATTGCGAATAAAGCCCGCCAAAGCCCGCATTTTTTGGCCTGCTTAACCCGAAATGCGCTGCAGCGCACACCGCCTTTGGGATTCTTTAAAGATTTTGTACTCGAAACCGATGGTGAGCATCGCAACACCATCAACCTTAAACGCCGAGGTACCGCCCCTTTAAGTGACCTGATCCGGGTGCACGCACTGGCGATCGGTTCGATGGCTCTCAATTCGTTTGAGCGCTTAGATGACATCATTGCCGCGAACATTCTTCCAGAAGGGCGAGGGCCGGACTTGAAAGACGCCTTGGAGTTTATCTCGATGGTTCGGATTCAGCATCAAGCCAAAGCGATCGAGAAGGGCAAAAAGCCGGATAACAACATTAAACCCAGCAAAATCAGCCCCTTTGAGCGCCGGAACTTGAAAGATGCTTTCCAGATTTTAGCTGGGGCTCAGAAATTCTTACCCATTAAGTACCCGCCAGGACGCCGTTTTTAAGTCATGAGATCGCCCTTACTCAAACCGATCGCGGATCAGCCATTGGATTGGCCAAGCCTGTTCGAACAAAAAGGCTTCCAAGCCAATTTTCCGGGCCAGTTAGCGCAGTTTTATCAGGCGGGTTGCCCAGAAGCCGATACGCCGCTTGATCAGGTCGAATTTTTGGCCATGGACTTTGAAACCACGGGGCTGGATGTCGAAAGGGACAGCATACTCAGTATCGGGGTTGTGCCGTTTACGCTTGGGCGCATTCGTTACAGTCAAAGCCAGCATTGGCTGATACAGCCGCACCGAGATCTCAAAGATGAAACGGTGGTGATTCATGGTATTACCCACACCGATGTCAGCGATGCCGACCCGTTGCGCGCGGTGTTTTCGGAGTTGCTGCCCATGATGCAAGGGCGGGTGATGGTGGTGCACTATAAGAACATAGAGCGCTCTTTTCTGAACCGAGCTTCGCTTAAGCTGTTCGATCAAGAGTGCCTTTTTCCGTTAGTGGATACGATGGCCATTGAGAAACGTCTGTGCCGACAGTCTCTCCCATCTAAACTAAAAGCCTTGTTAAGAATGTCACCAGATTCGGTGCGTTTGGCCAACTCGCGGGAGCGCTATCACCTGCCGGCGTATCCAGCGCACCACGCGTTAACGGATGCACTGGCGACGGCCGAGCTGTTGGTTGCCCAACTCAGTCATTTAGAAGCGAACAACCTGCCCATCAGCCAAGTGTGGGAATAACACTTACTTATTGGGGTTTAAGGGCTTTCCACGCTTCGTATTGGCTAAGGAACACCTCGCCGGTCAGCTCCTGTAAAAAGTGGCTGCGATGAAGTTGATCCATCACCGGCCCTTTGACCTCCGATAGGTTCAAGGTGACGCCGCTGTCGTTTAATCGATGGTTGATCGCCTCTAAGCTCTCAAGCGCCGACGCATCAATCAAGTTCACAGCTGGGCACATCAAGATCACATGTTGGACATGAGGGTAGGTGGCGACAAGGTCGTACACGCGGTCCTCTAAAAAACGGGCGTTGGCAAAGTAAAGGCTTTCATCCACCCGTAGGGTCAAAATCGCTGGGTCCGTATCCACGCGGTGTCGGTCGATGTTTCTAAAGTGCTCGGTGCCAGGCACACAGCCCACCAAGGCACTGTGCGGAGTACTGGTGCGATACAGGTAAAGCGCAATCGATAAGCTAACACCGGCGACAATCCCGATCTCAACTCCTTCGACTAAAGTCAACACAATGGTGGCCATCATGGCAACAAAGTCACTTTTGGAAAACGCGTAAGTGCGCTTGATGGCTGCAAAATCCACCAACGACAAAACCGCAACGATGATGGTCGCAGCCAACGTGGCTTTAGGTAGAAAGAACAATAAGGGGGTTAAAAACACCGTGGCAAGGGCGATGCCGATGGCGGTGAAAGCGCCAGCTGCAGGCGTCTCGGCCCCAGCATCGTAGTTAACAATGGAGCGCGAAAACCCGCCAGTGACCGGAAAGCCACCGGATAAGGAAGCGGCGATATTGGATGAGCCCAAGCCGATCAACTCTTGGTTTGGATCAATCCTTTGGCGACGTTTTGCCGCTAGTGTTTGAGCGACAGAAACGGACTCCACAAAGCCGATTAAGCTGATCAATAACGCCGCAACGAACAGATCCTGCCAAAGGCCAGCATCAAACGCCGGGAGCGCTAACCCCGGTAGCCCTTGCGGAATATCTCCTACCACTTTGACACCCAGCGAGGTCAAATCAAAGGCGTAAGTGGCCAATGTGGTCACGACCACTGCCATAACAGGGCCCGCTTTGGCCAAAATATCGGCCAAAGTCTTGGGTAGCCCAAGTGATAGCAGTAATGGCTTAAGGCGTTTACGTGCCCAGAACAGAAAGGTTAATGCCCCAACCCCCAGAATCAAGGTTGGTAGGTTTGCCTCCGTTAACTGGTTACCCATGGATGCAAACAAGTCCCATAAATTATGGCCGCTGGCCGACACACCCAACACATGCTTAAGCTGACTGGCCGCGATGATCAACCCTGAGGCGGTAATAAACCCAGAGATCACCGGGTGGCTTAAAAAGTTGGCCATCATACCGAGCTTTAAAAAGCCCATGGCAATCAAAATAACGCCAGATAAAAAAGCCAAGGTGATGGCTGCGGTCAGGTACTCGGGTGTCCCTTGCCGGGCAAACTCGCCTACAGCGGCGGCCGTCATTAATGAGACCACGGCCACAGGCCCCACCGCCAGTGTACGACTGGTGCCAAATAAGGCATAGGCACACAGCGGTAAGATACTGGCGTACAAACCAACCTCGGGCGGTAAGCCCGCTAAGAGGGCATAGGCCAGAGACTGTGGAATGAGCATCACTGTGACAATCACCGCCGCGACCGCATCGTTGGTCAGCATCGATCGATTGTATTTAGAGAGCCATTCAGTGCAGGGGAGTAAGGACTTCATCAATACCGGTTCCTGTCAGAGCTAGATGCGATAAGGGCCCAAATGCTTAGGCCCTAACCTTACGGCTTGCGTTGATCGCCAAAATCACACGCATCGGCCGCTTCGTGTTCTTGCGGGCGGTGCTTAAGGATCTCTGGTTTAGCGAGCCACTCATGGCCTTTTAACATCCCTTCCCAGTAGATCCATGGCAGCATTTTTTCTTTCAAAAACCACGACAGACGGCTTGGCTGTTTGCCTTCTACCAACCAGCTTGGGAAGGTCGGCTGTAATTTACCGCCATAACCAAACTCAGCTAGGACAATTTTGCCGCGCTCGACGGTCAGTGGGCAGGAGCCATAACCATCATAAATAGCACGTGGGACTTCACCTTGAAGCGCCATCAAGACATTTTCGGCCACAACCGGGGCTTGCTTGCGAACGGCAGCAGCCGTTTTAGCGTTTGGGGTGTTGCCGCAATCGCCCAGTCCGAATACGTTGCCGTAGCGTTTGTGTTGCAGGGTTTCTGGGTTTAAATCCACCCAACCGGCTGCATCCGCCAGTGGGCTTTGTGCGATAAATTCAGGGGCTTTTTGAGGCGGGCATACGTGCAGCATATCAAAAGTCTTTTCGACCTCCTGAGTGTTGCCATCGGCATCGGTAACCTTGAACCATGCCGTATGTGCAGGACCATCGACTTTAATCAGGTTCGTTTGATAGTTGAGTCCAACACCGTACTTCTCGACATATTCCATAAGCGCCGGAACATAATCGGCGACACCAAACAAAGCGGCACCTGCGGTACAAAATTCGACTTCGATATCATTGATGCGCTTTTGCTTAAGCCAATGATCGCACGATAAGTACATCGCTTTTTGCGGTGCGCCCGCGCATTTGATCGGCATAGGTGGCTGGGTAAATAGGGCTTTGCCGCCACGCAATTGCTGAACCAGTTCCCAAGTGTAAGGGGCAAGGTCGAACCGATAGTTAGAGGTGACTCCGTTCTTGCCAAGGGTCTCTCGAAGGCCTGGGATGGCATCCCAGTTTAGGGTAAGTCCTGACGCCACCACCAGAATACGATACCCAATGGCATCACCGTTTTCTAAAATGACCTGTTGGTTTTCAGGCTTAAACGCGGAGGCAGCGGTGTGGTACCACTTTACGTTTTGTGGCATTACGGACGCCATTTGGCGCATGGTATCTTTGCGTTCAAACACGCCGCCACCGACCAAGGTCCACCCCGGCTGGTAGTAGTGCTCGGTATTGGGTTCGATGATCGCAATATTGAGGTTTGGGCTGCGTTTCAGAAGGCTTGCAGCGGTTGCTTGTCCGCCTGCGCCACCCCCGACAATCAGCACATCATGCTTGCCGGTGTTGCTTTTGGCATTAGGGGCGGAGGCTGCTTTTTCGTGGGCCATCAGCTTTAAGCGCTCGCGCAGGTTGGATAAGTCGTAACCGGCTTCTTGAGCCGCCGCCAAAATGGCGTCGGTGTCCAGATGATGCGCTTCACTCAACGCCCACAGGGTAGTAGAGCGGGTGCCTGTGCGGCAAAAAGCGAGCACGGGCCCTTGTGCTTGTGCTATGGTCGATGCGAACTGCTCGACATCCCTATCCGTGATCTGACCCGGCACAACCGGCAGGTAGTACCAGCTCATCTCGTAGCGTTTGGCGGCCGCTTCAAGCTCGGCACGTGCCGGTTGGTCTTCGGCTTCATTATCGGGTCGGTTGCAAATGATGGTTTTGAACCCTTGTGCAGCCGCAACCCCGATGTCATTGGCGGTCAATTGTGGGGTGACGCTTAAAAACGGACTGATTTTTTTTATCTGCATGATCATCACTCTTAGGCGTTGGGTGAAGGTGAACGCAATCCGTTAAAACAGATTGACCGGGACTTTTAAGTAAACTTGACCGTTCTCTTCCGCTGGCGGCATCTGACCTGCGCGCATGTTGATCTGTACAGAAGGTAAGATAAGGCGAGGCATCGAGAGGGTCGCATCACGTTGGGTACGCATCGCAACAAAGCTTTGTTCAGTCGCACCTGCACCGACATGGATGTTGTTCAAGCGCTCTTCGCCAACGGTGGTTTGGTTCTCGTAGTAATCCCGATTGGGGGCTTTATAGTCGTGACACATGTACAGGCGTGTCTCATCGGGCAGGGCAAAGAGCTTCTGAATCGATTGAAACAGCGTAGAGGCATCCCCACCTGGGAAATCACAACGCGCGGTACCGTAATCCGGCATAAAGAGGGTATCGCCGACGAACCCAGCGTCACCAAACAGATAGGTCATGCAAGCAGGGGTATGACCGGGTGTATGTATCGCTTTGCCGAGCAGTTGCCCGATTTGGATTGTGTCGCCATCTTTAAACAGAGCATCAAACTGGCTGCCATCGCGGGCAAACTCCGTGCCTGCATTAAAGGCTTTGCCAAAGGTGTTTTGAACCGTCGTGATGTGCTCGCCAATGCCAATTTTTGCACCGGTGTGTGCTTGCAGGTAGGGGGCTGCAGACAGGTGGTCAGCGTGAACGTGAGTTTCTAAGATCCACTCAACGGTGAGGTGATTCGTTTTCACAAAGTCCAGCAGCTTATCGGCCGATGCGGTTGAGGTTTCGCCGCTGGCGTAGTCGAAGTCCAGTACCGAATCGATGATGGCACAACTTTGGCTGTTAGGGTCTTGCAGGATATAGCTGTAGGTAAAGGTGGGCTCATCAAAGAAGGATGTGACCATCGGTGATGCGGATTCGACAGTTGTCATAACAGACCTCACTTAACAAAATATTTAATATTCTTTTAAGTAATAAGCTTAAAACATATAAATATATGCTAATGTAATAGCGCGGAGTTTGGCAAGGTTTTCAGGTAAAAACTTTAAGCTGATTACAGATGTTTAAGGTGGCAACAAGCGCTTAAGGGGATGAGGCACAAAAAAGCCGACGCTGAGGTCGGCTTCTATATCTCGCTAAGACAGAGGCGTCTTATTTCATGTCGGGCATGTTGCGCCCGTAGAAGATCTCGTTCATCTCTTTAAACAGACGCTCAGAGATATCGTCGACTTCTTGACCGGTCAATTCACGCTTGGTCGTACCAAACAGGTATTGGTCTAGGTCAGGTGTGTTCAGCATCATCTTGGTGTGGAAAATATTTTCCTGATACACATTCACGTCAACCATCTGGTAGTTGTCGTGGATATCGGAACTCATAAAGTTTTGGATCGAGTTAATATCGTGATCGATGTAGTGCTTAACGCCCTTAACATCACGCGTAAAACCACGAACACGATAATCGATCGTAACGATATCGGATTCCAGTTTATGGATCAGGTAGTTCAGTGCTTTCAGTGGCGAGATAACACCACAGGTCGATACTTCGATATCGGCACGGAACGTACAAATGCCGTCATCCGGGTGACTTTCTGGGTAAGTATGAACACAGATGTGGCTCTTATCGAGGTGAGCCACCACGGTATCCGGCAGTGGGCCTGGTTTTTCGGATTTGTCGACACGGTCAGAGTCTTTCACAGGCTCTTCTGAAACCAGAATCGTAACACTCGCACCTTGCGGTTCGTAATCTTGACGCGCGACGTTCAGAATGTTCGCGCCGATGATGTCACAGACTTCCGAAAGGATTTCCGTCAATCGGTCAGCGTTGTATCGATCGTCGATGTATTCGATGTACTCTTCTTTCTGCTTAGGCGTATTGGCATAGCAGACATCGTAAATACAAAAACTCAGGCTTTTCGTCAGGTTATTGAACCCTTGAAGCTTGATTTTACCGTTAGAGGTAGGTGCCAATGTTGTATATCCCCCACATGTGAACAACTAAATGCGAGCTGGGTGTGGTTGGAGTTACCCAGTCGCCGAAAGGGCGCATTTTATTGCACAAGCCCCTAAAGAAAAAGTGAAAAATGTGGTTAATACAGCATGATCACTCTTTAACGTACAATCATGCAGCCTTAAGTGGGGTTACTCGCTTTATTAATCAATAAGTTGATCTAGAGCGATGACAACTTTTAGGCTGGCATTTTCCATGTTTTCCAATGCGCGAAGCATCTCTTTCATGTTACCTGAGGCTGCGAGGTTCAGAGCATGCTTACCTGAATTATGAACCTCTTTATGCGGTTGCTCAATCAGCTTAAAGGATTGAAGATTAGCGAAGTTCTCTTTGCCACGTCCTTGGTAATACCATTTGCCCAGTCTGCACTCTTCATGCGAGTTGACGCCCTGTTTAAAGTTGCCTGTTTGAAGGAGTTCGTAGACATTGCTTTTCCATACTGCATGATCCAGCTTCACCGTATCAATAAAGCTATTATTTGCAGCATGCTCGATCACCAAGCTCATCTGTTGTGAAAAAGTCATCATTTGATGAATGACAGTTTGAATTTGCTCTGAGGAGGCTCCGATATCGATGGCGCTTTGAGTATTATCGGAAATCATCATCTTGATGCGTTGGGTCTGCTCGCTGACTGAGTTGATCAGTTTTTCAATCTCACTACTGGCTGCACCGGCTTTTGCGGCAAGTTGTCGAACCTCGTCAGCGACAACCGCAAATCCGCGACCTGCATCTCCAGCGCGTGCCGCTTCAATCGCCGCATTCAATGCTAAAAGGTTCGTTTGATCTGAGATCTCTTTGATGGTCGATACTAATTGAGTGATGTTTCGGCTGGTATTATCAAGAGAATCGGCAGCACTGGAACTGTCACTCGCATGATCGTTGATCAGCAATGAAGTGCTTTGCAAGCGCTTGATGGCGCATCTGGTTTCATCAAACACCCCTTGTAAGTTATGAAGGGTATCTAGCTCAATATTAAGTTCGGTGGCTGAGTTAGCTAAGCCGTTCCGTATCTCGTTGAGCATTTTACCGCCTTTCAAGTGCATGGCTAAAAGCTCTGAGCAATGCTCTGTCCCTTTTGAATCGTGTTTTTCATGCGTTAGCTGTTCAATTTTCTGGTTAAGTCTTTCGATTTCAGCTTGATGAGATGCTTTTTGCTCCTCAAGCTTTTTTTGTAAGGTTTGATTTTCTTCTTTTAGTTTTTTAGATGACAGCCACATAATCTCGAACGACCTTATCAAATGCCCATTTCTAATAATCATCGGCTTAAGCTTTAATTCCTTTAATAAACCGTATGAATAATGGCTGGTCCAAAGTGTACGGACGGTAATAAAGAGTCTTGGATTCCAGAAGCTAAATTTCAACAGGATCTGCAAGAGCAAGGCTACAAAATTAAGAAATTCAAAACGACCTCTGGTGGTTGTTACGAAATCTATGGTCACAATGCACAAGATCAGAAAGTAGAAATCTACTTCAACCCAATTAACGGCGACATCGTTAAACAAGAAATCGATTGGTCTGAGGTGATGTATGGATTCCAAGAAGGTTATTTGGGATCCCATTATCCTCCTGTTTCATTGGTCGGTGGCTTTTGGGTTTCTGTTGAATTACCTCATACTTGAGGAAGGGAGTGATCCTCATGAGTGGGTTGGGTATTATATCTTAAGCGCTCTTGGAATCCGTTTTGTGTGGGGCTTTATTGGCCCCCGCACGGCACGATTTTCCAGTTTTTTGCCGAATTGGGCGGCGATAAAAGAGCACTTAAAAGAGCTAAAAACCGGTGAACTATCTGAGCAAGACGGTCATAACCCAGTAGGGGCTTTGATGGTCTATGCGCTTTTACTGGCTTTGCTTGCAACAGGCGTGACAGGGTGGATGCTCGGTTTGGATGCTTTTTGGGGGGAAGATTGGGCTGAAAACTTACATGCGTTTTGTGCTAACGCGACGTTCTCCTTGGTGCTTGTGTACATTACAGCAGTGGTTTTTTTCAGTGTTAAAGGCCCTTAAGCAGATGATCACAGGGCGCAAACAGCGTGTTTCCAAGAGTGATTAATCATTAAGCCGACAGCAAAGGCGTATCTTCGCTTTGCATCTGTCGGCGCATTTGTCCTGGTGTCATGCCGGTTTCCCGTTTGAAGAACCGAGAAAAATAAGCCGGATCTTTAAAACCCAGATCAAAAGCGACTTGGTCTAGGTTGCTGCGGGTATAAATAAGACGTCGTTTGGCCTCTAACAGAACGCGCTCCAATAACATGGTTTTCACGGTTTTGTTCAAGCATTGCAAGGTCATGCGGTTTAAGGTTGTGGTGGTGGTCCCTAACGCATCCGCGTAATCCTGAACGGTCCATTGCTCGCGAAAATGCTGTTCGATCTGAGATTTCAGTTCTCTGATGAGACGATTGTGTGGGTTTTCATTGGGGTTATTGGCACTTTGCTGATCGTGGATGCGTCGCATCAACGTCATTAAGCTTAAAGAATAACACTCGCAAATGAGACTGCGTCCCAGCCGCGGGTTATTCAGCTCCCAGCCAAGTTGCGATACCAGCCACATTAATTGGCGATAGTCGTCGTCACCTGGTTGCAATTTTAAAACCTGTGGGTGTGACAGCAATACGCCTAAGAACTGCGCCAGTTTCGAGAATTGTTCAGTGTTCAGGACGCTGTCAGCTAAGGTTAAAACCACCCCTTGAGTATGCGGAGCAAAGCGAAATCCATGTAAGCATCCAGCGGGTATAGTGATGGCTGAGGGCTCGTTCAGAGAGATCTTTTGCTCATCGAGTTTCACATCTACACCACCACTTAGCAAGATGATCATCTGGAACATGTTGTGGTGGCGATGCGGGCGGATAACCCAGCCATGCTCTTGGCTTCGATGGGCGATCTGCTCTATGTGAATAAAGTCAGGATCATCAATGTGTTGCTCCTCTCCATACAAAGAGAAGTGCGGTATCTGCAATGCGGATGTATTCATCGTACTTATGCCCTTGCGAAAATCACACCTTTGGTGATGACGGAGTACATCAAACAGTGTGTTTCGATCTTATTTTTATGATTTACAAGGTTTTTTTCGGTTAGGATGCTAGTCAGACATCGCGAAAACCTACCGTTATTTCAAAAAAAGTACAATTTTTTTATGAAAATGTGAATAGGTATTTATATCTATTAATTTTCCCAAAGGCTCATGTAATGGTTTTGGGTGATTTGGTCATCTGAAAAGCGTGCTTTGATTTCCAACAATGTGGGCAGCTCTTGAATCAATAGGTCGATCAAATGAGGATCGAAGTGGGATCCGCTATTGGATTTCATCACTTCAATTGTTTTTTCAACACTCCAAGCCTCCTTATAGGGACGTTTACTGGTCAGTGCGTCAAACACATCGGCAACGGCAATGATCCGCCCGGATAATGGGATTTCCTCTCCTTTTAATCCTTTTGGATAACCACTGCCATCCCATTTCTCATGATGGGTCATGGCGACTTGATAAGCCAGTTTAATCAAGGGCGCGGTTGAATTCCCGAGTATCTCGGCACCAATCAAGGTGTGTTGCTTCATCTGTTCAAACTCGTCGTCAGTAAGTTTGCCAGGCTTGAGCAAAATATGATCGGGAATCCCGATTTTCCCAATATCGTGCATGGGGGCGGCTTGTAAAAGGTCTTCCGCTTCCTCATCCGAAAAGCCTGCGGCTTTGGCTAGCACTTGGGAGTAGTGGCTCATGCGCAACACGTGCATGCCGGTTTCGTTATCTTTGTACTCTGCGGCGCGACCAAGGCGTTGAATCAACTCAATGTGGGTTCTTCGAAGAGATTCAGCCCGAATCAGAGATAAGTGATTTTTGACACGCGCTTTAACAATGGCCGGTGAAATCGGTTTTTGAATGTAATCCACAGCCCCCAATTCGAAGCCTTTCGCTTCGTCAACGTCCCCATTCAGTGCCGTTACAAAGATCAGTGGTATATCGGTCGTCTTTGGATTGGATTTAAGAGCGGTGCACGCTTCAAAGCCGGTCATATCCGGCATCATGACATCCATCAAGATCAGGTTCGGCTGGTCTTTTTCGGCCAGTAACAGAGCATCGGCTCCGTTTTTAGCAAACGAGAGACGGTAATCCTCCTGAAGGACGCCTTTCAGCACTTTTAGGTTGGTGGGCTCATCATCCACCACCAAGATACGGTACGCATCATTGTTCATTAACGGTTAGCCTAACTGCTTGTGGTGCTTTGAAGCGCAAGTAACTGCTTTTTGGCGTCTTCAAACTCAAAATCGGAAAATGCATGGTTGATGGCGTTGGTCGCCGCTTTAGCCTGATTGGGCGCGCTGTTTAAAAAGGCCTCTAGTACGTCATCATCCACTTCACAATGGTCTGCGTGTTTAATCAGTGTAGACAGCAAACGGTGATATTGCTCGGTATCTTCATGGTTGGATGACTCATCGGTGACCTTGGCCGCTTGGGTTTGCTGAAAGCGATTGATTAGATCTTCCCTAAATGCGTCAACCGCACTGGGGACCTGTTCCAACAAGCTCGCCAGTTTTTCGCTGTGGTATGACTTTGAGGCGTTTTCGATGTCGCCTAGCAACGAGGCCAGCGGTGCGAGTGCAAGGTTGCTTGAAACTCCGCGCAAAGCATGTGCTCTGGTCGAGAGCGTTGGTAAATCATTTTGGGCAAATAGGCGCTCAATTTCAGCAATATGCTGGGTCAAATCTTGATCAAATCGGTGCAATTCTTGTGTGTATAGAGCCAAATCACCCCAAAGGCTTAAGCCTTTGTCATCTCGAATAGCATGTGGCTTGATCGGCGCAGAAGTAGGTTCCTCCAAAGAGGGGGCTTTCTGATCTTTCAACCCAAGTACACGTGCCATCTCGGCATTGAGCTGATCAAAGTCCACGGGTTTGGTTGCAAAACCTGACATACCGGCCTCATCGGCGGCGGTTTTATCTTCATTTTGCGCGCTGGCCGTCAAGGCAATAATGGGTGTAGCAGGGCGGCCGTGTTCTTGCTCATATTGGCGGATCGCTTTCGCGGCACTGTGGCCATCGAGTTTTGGCATTTGAATGTCCATCAATACGATATCGAAGGTGTCGTTTTGATAGGCCTCTACCGCTTCTAAACCGTTCGATACAGCCGTCACGCGATGCCCTTGTCGCTCCAGGATTAGGGTTAACAGCTGTATGTTTTGTTCGATATCATCGGCGGCCAGTACGCTGAGTTCTGGCAAGGTTTCGATGCAGCGAATGTCGCGTTTCTGAACCGCTTTTCCGGGTTTTAAGGGTAAGCTAAAGCCGAAGGTGCTGCCCGTATTTAACTCGCTGTGCGCATAGATGTGACCGCCCATTAATTCGACCAGTTGCTTACTGATGGTGGTGCCAAGCCCAGTACCGCCGTAACGTCGGCTCATCGAGGCATCAGCTTGAGTGAATGGGTCAAAGATGGCCGCCAGACGCTCTTTAGAGATACCGATGCCGGTATCGATCACATCAAAACAGACATCCTGCTCGCTGCCATACACATGTAAGCTCACAGAGCCTTGCTCGGTAAACTTAACGGCATTGCCCAGAAGGTTCATTAATACCTGTCGGATTCGATCCGGCGCGCCAAAGTAGTGTTCGAGTACCTCGGGTTCAATGGTGAGGTTGAGCTCTAAGGATTTAGATCGGGCCTGCAACCACAGAGTGGAGATCACCGAATCGACCAGCTCAGTCAGTGAAAAATCCATCTCTTCTAGGTCGAGTTTGCCTTTTTCCATTTTGGCGCTGTCGAGGATGTCATTCAGTAGATGCAACAGAGATTTAGCTGAGCTGTGGATGGTGTTCAGGTATTTACGCTGATCGTCATGAAGCTGGGTTTCCTCCATAATGTCGCTAAACCCGATGATGGCGTTCATTGGGGTTCGGATCTCGTGGCTCATGTTGGCCATAAAGGCGGCCTTTGCCTCGGCGGCTTTTTCGGCTTTGGCTTTTTCCTCTTTGAGTGATTCTTCCATTTGGCGGCGATCGCTGATGTCATACAGCAAGCCATCAATCCAACCATCATGTCCTGCTTCAGGTTGGTGGAATGTACCGCGATCCATGATCCAAACGGTATGGCCTTGTTTATGACGAATGCGATATTCAATGGTGTAGTTTTTCTTAAGGTGCATGTCCTTAAGGTGTTTCAGCACTGTCATTTTGTCTTCGTCAAACAGCAGATCCAGCATTCGGATCTCGCCTTTGATAAAGGCGCAAGGTGTCCAGCCCGTCAAAGCCTCGATGGCGTCATTGACGTATAGAACCGACCATTGTTCGTCATAGCGGCAGCGAAACGCGGCTCCTGGGATGTTATTCATTAAAGAGGACAGCTGTGCTTCGCGCTCTCTTAGCGCTTTTTCCATCTCGTGACGGTGAGAGATGTCGGTTAAAAAGCCCACGTAGAGCGTGGTGGTTTGGTTCAGTTTCACTTCACCAAAACCTAAGCGAATAGGGACGAGCGCGCCGGATTTGTGCAGGGCCATGACTTCACGTCCCGAGCCTATGATGCTGCGTTCTCGGGTTTTTTGGTAGTTGGCCAAGTAGCCGTCGTGCTCAGGCATCAACATTTTAATGTTATTGCCGACCACTTCGTCTGCTTGCCAGCCCAGAATGCGCTCGGCAGCGGGGTTATAACCTTGCACAATACCGCGGTCACTGATGGTGATGATGCCATCCACTGCGGTTTCCAAAATGGCTTTCAGGCGACGTTCGTTCTCGCCGACCTCGTTTAATATCTCGCGGTAGCGCATCAGCCAATTGGTGGCGGCAACCAGCATCATTACAGCCAGTGTGACCAAGGCAACCGCCACGCCTAAAAACACCTGCGAGCCTTTGGTGGCGTTATCGATCACATATTCTTGACCGTCGACGAGAAAGACTGCGGAATTCATCCCGACGTAGTGCATGCCCGAGATCGCAATACCCATGATCATGCCGGCAAGGCAGTTACGTGCCATGTTACTGAGGTTGGCTAAACGAAAACGGAACTGGGTTAACAGCGCCACAATCGCAAGAATAACGGCCACTACCATAGAGGCGGCAAACCAAGCGGGGTCGTACTGCATCATTGGGCCCATCTGCATCGCGAACATGCCAAGGTAGTGCATGATGCCGATGCCAGAGCCGACGATAATGCCCCCTGCAATGAGTGAACGTGTCGAGAGTGACTGCCGAGCGCTTAAAAAGAGGGCGACCCAACTGGCAATGACGCCGGGCACCGCTGAGAGAGCCGTGAGCGCTGGGTCGTAATAAATACGGGTATGCAATTGGAAGGCGAGCATCCCAATAAAATGCATAGACCAGATACCCAAACCTAGGGCTAACCCACTGGTGAAAATAGCCACCTGCTGATAGACCGGATTTCGACCTAAAACAGAGATGTTCACCAGGTGCAGTGACATTGTCGACGTGAACATGGCCACCGCGATAGATAGAGCCACCAAGCCATAGTTATAGCTTGAGGTCACGGCGGTTACCCCATCCATGTTGGTGATAAAGTAGTTCGAAAGTAGGTCGAGTAGATTCATGAAGTAAGTTATCGCCCACATCGTTGTTTCCTGTAGCTAAGCCTAAACAAGAAGCAACGGTTAGAGGTTTTTCATGGCAAGAGTGCCAAGTGGCGGACAACTTAAGTGTAGAACAGGGGGCGGATTCTGCTAGGCGCGAGTCATGCTAAGGGAGTAAGCGGCATTACGCCGCTTGAAAGGTGTTCACTTTACTGGTTTTTAAGCCGTTTCTAACCATTGCCTCAAGTAATGAGACGCCGCACTGAACCCCATCAATGACGGGGATTGGTAGGGCTTGGGTTAATGTTTGATGAAAGAGAGTTAACCCCGCGCACCCAAGAACAACGCTTTCGGCTCGACAACCAGTGGCGGCATGGAGAATCGTCTCTGCGGTGGTGTTAAGATCTTCATCACTCATTTGCTCTAGGTCCAGCACAGGGCGGTTCGCGGCAAAGACCCCTTTGCATTGGCGCTCTTGACCATACAGCAGGGCGTTTTGCTCCAGTACGGCAACGGATTTGTCCTGCGCCGTGTAAATAATGAAGCCATACCCAAGGCTTGCGGCCATCTTCATGGCGGCTTCACCAATGCCAAGGACAGGCCCTTTGGCAATTTCCCGGGCCGCATACAACCCTGTGTCATCCGCACACGCGATCAAGTAGCCATCATAGGGTGCTGGACTGATTTCACAGGCCATAATGGTCTTAGCCACGCCCATCTGGGCAAAAGCCCCATCCCGATAGCCCTCGACACTGGCAACCCCTGAGCCTGCGCAAACCACATCAATGTGAGTATCCGGTAGGGCGATGTTTTTGCAGCGTGCTTCTATGGTGTGCCGCATCGCTTCGCTGTCGTTTGGGTTAATGATCAGTAACCGCATCTCTTTCTCCTTAGCGGCGGCGCTTAATCCAATGGATGCTGATCAAGGTAACGGCGATCAGTACAAAGGAAAACAGCGTCGTGGTGGTGCCAAGCGCGTATAAAACGGGTGTGGTGACGTTGGTGGTCATGCCAAAGATCTCAAGCGGTAGGGTATTAAAACTACCTGCTGTCATCAGGGTGCGTGCAAACTCATCGTAAGAGAGAGTAAATCCAAACAAACCCACACCAATTAAGCTGGGTAAAATCAGCGGGAAGACCACTAACCGAAAGGTTTGCCATGCGGTGGCGCCCATATCTACCGCTGCTGCTTCATAAGATTTGTTAAAGCGATTAAACACCGCAAACATAATCAGCAAGCCAAACGGCAGTGTCCACGTTAAATGCGCCCCAAAGGCCGAGGTGTACCACTCAGGTGTGAGGCCTAAGCGGTCAAACATGATGCCGATCCCAAGGCTGATCAAAATCGAGGGGAGAATAAGGCTCACCAGGGTTAGGTAGAAGATCACATTCGAGCCTTTAAACTGGCGTCGATACGCCAAACCCGCCAGCAGGGCAAAGGTAACGGTGCAGATCATTACCGCAAACCCGAGCAAAAGTGAGCGTAACAAGGAGCCGCCAAAATCCCCCACCTGTTGTTTTTCAAAAAGGGCATGAAACCAGTGCAGTGACACACCATTCATCGGGAAGGTTAGCCCCCCATCGGGCCCTTGGAAGGAGAGAATCGCAATGGTTAAGGTCGGCCCATATAGAAACAGCATAAAGAGGGCGAAAACAAAGGTCAGTAAATAGAAGCCTGGCTTTCGTTTTTGCAAGGTGATGCGCGCCATGGTTAAAGTTCCTGTTTGATGTTAATGAAGCGGAACAAGACCGTGAGCATGATCAGCACGGTTGCCAGTAAGACCACCGCACCTGCCGCCGCTGCAGGGTATTGCAGCAGTGAAATCTCGTTGTGGATCAATACCCCGACAGACGCACTGAGTCCGCCACTCATCAAACGTACTGTGATGAAGTCCCCCATCACGAGGGTGATGATAAAAATGGAGCCAATCGCAATGCCGGATTTGGTCAGCGGCACCACAACTTGGAATAGGGTTTGGAGTGGCGATGCGCCCGCATCGATGGAGGCCTCGATGAGGTTTCGATCAATACGCATCATGGCGTTAAAAATGGGCACAACCATAAAGAGGGTGTACAGATGCACAAAGGCTAATATCACCGAAAAATCGCTGTAGAGCAGCCACTCGATCGGGCTGTTGATTAAGCCGATGCCCTCAAGGCTAGAGTTGATTAAACCGTTACGACCCAAAAGTGGAATCCACGAGATCATCCTAATGATGTTCGAGGTCAAAAACGGCACGGTGCACAGGATGAACAGGATCGCCTGCAAAAGCGGACTTTTGATGTAAAACGCCAAGTGATAGGCAATGGTAAAGCCGATTACTAGGGTAATGGCCCACGTACTGATCGCATAGAAAAAGGTGTTTAAGTAGGCTTTTAGCGTGACCGAGGAGGTCAGCAAAAACTCGTAATTCTCGAAGATGAAATCGGGAATTAACTGATACGCGTTGTAGTCCCAAAAACTCACGATGATGATGGTGATGACAGGGAACAGCAAAAACAGCATCAGGACCAAGGTCAAGGGTGCAATTTGCCAGTAACTGGGGTTAAACGATTTTAGAACCATACGAACTCCGTGTGTTTAAAGGCCGGCCCTTTCGGGCCGGTGATCGCTTAAGAGGCGATAAACTCATTCCATTTACGAACCATGTATTTGTTTTCATCCATCACAGAGTTCCAGCAGGCAACCGCACCCATTCGATCCTCGTAGGAGCCACCGTCACGCACGGCACCGGCTTTTTCCATCACTTTTCCGTCTGGGTTTAGGATGTCCCCTTGAGCCGGTTTGCCTTCAATCCAGTAACCCCACTCATCGGCGGTCATGAATTTCTGAGAGGTGGACGGTGCTGCGCTGTAGTAGCCTTGGCGGTTCAGGTAGGCGCCGACCCAGCCAGATAGGTACCAGTCGATGTATTCGTACGCGGCATCCAACTCAAGGCCCGATAAGTGCTTGGCCAAGCCGATACCGCCACCCCACGCGCGGTAACCCTCTTCAAGCGGTTGGTACTTACACGCGATACCCTTAGAGCGAACCGCTGCCACGGCGGGCGACCACATGGATTGGATGACGACTTCGCCCGAGGACATCAAATTGACGGACTCATCGAAGCTTTTCCAGAACGCGCGGAACTGGCCGTTGGCTTTAGCGGCTTTGAGAATCTCGATGGTTTGATCGATCTCATCGCGGGTCATGTTGCCCTTATCGCCGTATTTGATCTCGCCCATGGATTCGCAAATCATTGCAGCATCCATAATGCCGATGGAGGGGATGTTCAAAATCGACGTTTTACCTTTAAACGCCGGGTCCATAATGTCGCGCCAGTTGGTGATCGGTCGGCCCACTAAATCGGGACGAATACCCAACGTATCGGCGTTATAGATGGTTGGAATCAAGGTCATCCACTGCGTTGCTGAATCCGCAAACACGGTAGAGTCCTGACCCTCCACAAAACCCACGGTATGTGGGGCGGTGCCTTGGGCGATCACTGAATCGGTGGTGAGCTTACCGTTGATAAACAGCGGGGAGATCTTGTCGTAGTTTTTCAGTCGACGTATATCCATCGGTTGCATCACGCCCGAAGGAAAGACCTTTTTACAGATCCAATACTCGATGTCGGCGATGTCCCAAGATTTGGGCTGAGTGACCGCACGCTGTGCCACGGCATCCGAATCCAAAGCGGTAAGTTGAAGCGTAATGCCCAAATCTTCTTTGGCTTTCTCGGCGATCGCATTGAGGTTGGATACACCGGTCCCAAACTGGCGAAGCGTGACATTTTTAATGTTCTGCGCCCAGATCATCGGAAAACCCGTAATTGCGCCCGAGCCTAAAGCAACGCCTGTCGCTGCACCGGCTGCTTTGATAAACCCGCGGCGTGATAAGCCTTTAGACGTGGATTGCTCAGTCGCTGTTTCGGTTGCATCGTGTTTTGTATCGTCATGACTCATCGTAAAGCTCCTTTTGCAGCAAAATGCCGTTTTTTAAGAAAGTAAGTGTGGGCGATTTACCCTTGGGCGTGGAACAATGGATTCAAAGCCGTGTGTGGCCAGTTGGCATACGCTTGGTCACCGGTGTGAAGTGGGGAGGCCAGCCACTGATCGTCGGGCTGAAACACCGACAAAGTTAAGCCGTCATTAAATGCCCCTTTCACATGCACGTAGCTGCCTTGGTACTCGACCAGCTCAATGGTGATAGGGTCGGGTTGGCTGTGCTCAGTGGGAGTTTGAGTGAGTTGAATTTGATCGCAACGCAGCGATACACCCGCCAATTCTGAGGGGGCGTTGATCACTTGGTCTAAATAATCCTTAGCAATGCGTTGCTCAAACGCGTCGGTTTCAATGATGTTGTGTCCACCAATGAACTGGGCCACAAAGGTCGTTTTGGGTGTGCGGAAGATGCCCTGTGGCGTATCGACCTGCTCGATCACGCCGTGATTCATCACTACGACTTGGTCAGCCAGTGCAAAGGCTTCTTCCTGAGAGTGGGTCACGTGAATAAAGGTGATGCCAAGTTGCTTTTGGATGTTTTTAAGCTCGGTCCGCATCTTGGTACGCAGAAAAGGGTCCAAAGCGGACAGCGGTTCATCCAGCAGGATTACATCCGGTTGATTGATCAAGGCGCGTGCTAATGCGACGCGCTGTTGCTGTCCGCCTGAGAGCTGATCGGGTAGGGCATCGGCAAACGATTCCATATTCACCATCGCAAGCATATCTCGCGCTTTGGCGTGGCGCTCCGCTTTTGGGACGCCAGCGATACGTAGGCTGAAAGCCACGTTATCTAAACTGCTTAAATGGGGAAACAGAGCGTAGTTTTGGAACATCAATGCGGTGCCTCGCTGGCGTGGGGCAAGGTCGGTGACGTTTTTGTTATTGAGTAAAATATCCCCTTCGGTAACGGCCTCATGACCTGCGATCATTCGAAGGGTGGTGCTTTTGCCGCATCCGCTTGGGCCCAGTAAGCAGCAATAGCTGCCGCCTTCGATCTCAAGGTTGATCGATTTCACCGCTTCCTGTTGGCCGTAACGCTTAACCACATTGACCAACTCCACAGACCCTTTTTGCATATCCATTCACCAAATTGTTAACAATCTATGTAATTTATAATTGCAGGTGCTGTGCCAATCGTTTCGATTTGTTAATTAACTGACTGTTTTTAAATGACTTATCAAAGAAACAATTAAATCGGTCAGGTTTTTCTTTGAAACGGATGATTCAGTGTGATGCGATTGATTTGATGCTTTGTGGTGCAAAATTAAGTTTTTGCACGAATTTTGTGCATTAATATCCAGAGATATAGCGTAGATCGTGTCATTTGCAGTTTTTTAAACGATGGAATAAATTGTTAGCAATCTTTAACGGTTAGAGTTTGTCTTTAACCGATGTGTTTGTTCATAGGAGTGTTGATGAGCACCAAGTCTCAAGCGTCGGTCGAGCAGATCATGCTCGCGATCTCAGAAGCGATCGTTGATCATCGTTTGCCACCCGGTACGCGTCTTATCGAGGCAAAGCTGGTTAAGGCGTTGGATGCGAATCGCAACCACGTTCGGGCGGCGCTGCAGCGACTTGCCACCGAGGATAAGGTGATCACCATCGTGCCGAACAAAGGGGCAGTGGTGGCGCAGCCCTCCGTTAAAGAAGCGAAAGATATCTTTGAAGCGCGTCGTGTGGTTGAGCGTGCCGTCGTATCCTTGGCCGCCGAGAAACTCACGCCTAAGATGCGCAACCAGCTTAAAAAGCAGCTCGATAAGGAAAAAGAGGCGATCAATAAGCAAGATAAGCAGCGGATTATCCATGAATCGGGTCGGTTTCATACCCTATTGGCCGAGATCTGTGGCAATGATGTGCTGGCGGATGTGCTCGATGGTTTAATCAAGCGCAGCTCTTTGATCATCGCGCTTTATCAAGAGATGCCCGAAGTAAAGTGCTCTAACGATGAGCACCAAGCCATTGTAGGTGCCTTATTTGATGGGGATTTACTCAAGGCGCAGCAGCTCAGTGATCAGCATATGCACACCATAGAAGGGCGCTTACTGTTGGACAATGTGTCGCATGATGTGGATCTTTCTGAGGTTTTTTCGTCGAATGTGTAAAGAAAATCGATTAAATCGTCCAAAAATGTACGACAAATGCATCATAACATTCCGTAAGCAACTTCCTTTATTTTTTCTCAAACTGATCTACACTGGTACACCTTAGGGAAGCTCAGGTGAGGTCAACGGGATGAGACTGCTAGCTCGGCTTAGGCATTTTCGAAGGCATAACCCGCTAACGATCAAAATTTTGCTGGCCATTGTTTTGGCAAGTTCCCTTTTTGCCACCGCCGTCACCCTTATCCACATGTACAGTAATTACCGCCAAGCCTTAACCAGCTTGGATGTTCGATTACGCGATGCCGAATACGCTTTTCTCCCCTCTTTGTTGGACGCCGTATGGCGTGTTGACAAACCGCTGATTGATCTCAATTTAAACGCAATAAACCAGCTTCCGTTTGTGGATTTTGCCATCCTGAACACGCCCAATATGGACAGCATCGCAGTAGGGGAGCGCTCGCTTGGGCCTTTCACTGAGATAAAAAGCTATAACCTCACGTATCAACTCGGTGGACAGCTGATCAACATTGGTGAGCTGTTAGTCCATATTAATAAAGAAACCATCTACGCTACGCTTGGGCGCGAGATGATCATTTTGTTGATCCTCAACTTTATCAAAACGTTGAGTGTGTCTTTGATCATCATGTATATCCTTCACAAGCTGCTGTTTCGCCACCTTAACGAGCTTCGCAAAACCGCCTCATCGATTTCGTTGGATCAGTTAAACGTTCCTTTTAAATTAGGCCGCCCGACTCACAAAGAGGTCGATGAGTTGGATGAGGTTTGCCAATCGCTTGAGGGGATGCGCATCCGTCTTGCCAAAGGGGTTAAAGAGCTTCAAGAAACGCGGGCAGAGCGGGTGCGCGTGTATCAGGCTGCTATGTCGTCTAAGGCGTCGGTGTTTATTACCTCTGGCGACGGGTTGATCCGCTTTATGAACCAAGAGTGCCAGCGATTGTTCGATCAATTGGGGCTCGATGCCAGAGTGTTAGATACGGATCTGTTGCTGCGTCGCATTGATCCTCACCTTTCACTGTCGAGCATCATTACTCATCAACATCTGCACGATCATTTTGTGAAAGAGGTGTTTTTAACCACGCTCACAGAGAAACCCATCTGGATTGAGATTCAGTGCCACCATTACTACAACGGTTTTGACAGTGAAGATCAGTACGTTTTCTCAATTACCGATACGACTGAACTTAAAAATGCTTATGCCCGTCAACAGGAGTTGACTCAAACAGACCCGATTACTCAGCTTCCCAACCTGCGTATGGCTTTGGAGCATTTGGGTAATTGTTTAAATGCACTCACTCAAGAACGAGGTCATTTGGCCCTAGTATTGTTCTCCCTGCGTGCGTACCGACCGGTGATGGAATCGTTTGGTCTTGAATATGCGGACTTGATGATGCTCAAAAGCGCTGAGCGTATCTCGGCTGTGCTGCCCCTAACCTCGTTTCTGGCCCGTTCTGGGGAGGGGGAGTTTCTCTGTATTCTGCAGTTTCGGGAGCGAAACGCGGCCACGCTGTTCAAACTTTTGGAAGACATTTCGGCGCAGTTCGACCTGCCCATTAAACTCAGTCAGCATGAAGTGGATGCCCATCTTGTTGGGGGTATTGCAACCGCGCCCAATGATGGTGATGACCCCGAAACCTTGCATAAACACGCGATGTCGGCGCTTTATAAAGCCAAGAAAAACACAGGCCGAGACCGATTCTACTTCTATGAGCCGACCTTAAAAGATGGCTCATTCCGACGCTTATTCATCGCATCACGTATTCGAAGTGGCGACTGCCTGAAAGAAATTTTCGTTCACTATCAACCCATCCTATCCCGCGAGGGGCGACATGTGGTGGGTTGCGAAGCCTTGGCCCGTTGGGAAAATTCGGAGCTTGGGCAGATCTCCCCCACGGAGTTTATCGCAGAGGCCGAGCGCTTAGGCGAGATTGATACCCTTGGGGAGATCATTCTTATGAAGGCGTGTTTTGATGCCAAAGAGTGGCAAAAAGATCTGCCGGACTTTTATGTGAGTGTGAATGTATCGCCAATCCAGCTCGAGGACGATGCGTTTGTCTGCAAGGTGAAAAACGCATTAGCCTTAAGTGGCCTTCCGCCGATCTCTCTTAAATTAGAGGTGACTGAGCAGCTTTATCTGCCGGGCTCTGAGTCCATTCTGCAGAGATTGAAGGCTTTGACGGATTTGGGTGTGCGGATTGCCATTGATGATTTTGGCAGTGGGTATGCGTCGCTCAATTACATGTGCTGTTATCCTTTCCAGACGCTTAAAATTGATCAAGCCTTTATTAAGCGGCTAACGCAAGATAAAAGTTCTCAGGTGTTGGTCCAAAGTGTGATCCAAATCTCGAAAAATTTGGGGTTGGATACGGTGGCTGAAGGGGTCGAAGACCTTCCCACCCAAAAGATTCTTGAACAGATGGGGTGCGATTACCTGCAAGGGTATTTGTACAGTGTCCCCATTGAACCGGGCGTATTTAAGCGGTTACTCCCAACAAAAAAACAACAATCGGAGCCCAATCCATGACCCAAAGGTTGCTTAACAGCAGCCTGCAAATGCTTATCAGTGCGTGTTTGATCTGTCTCGTGCCAGCGAATGCAGAAGCTGCCCCTGAAACCATCCGCTATACCGCGGGGACCATCAATGAAGACCCGCGACAAAACTACTTTATCCAGATGCTTACACTGGCTTTGGAGGCCGCAGGTGAAGCCGATCAATATCAACTGGAGCCAGTGACACAACTTATCTCCCAAGAGCGCGCCTTTACACTGGCCGCCAGTGGGCAAGGGTTAGGGGTGTTTTGGGGAATGACCAGTAAAGCGCGCGAGCAACGAGCCATCCCGATCAAGGTGCCACTGTTAAAAGGGCTACTTGGGTATCGAGTGCTGGTGACCCGAAGCGAGTGGGTGCCCGACCTTGCTCAGATGGAGTCGTTGGATCAACTCAAGCGCCTATCCATCGCCCAAGGCTTTGGCTGGCCGGATAATCAGATCCTAAAAAGCAATGGCCTAAGTGTCTATACCGGCAGTTACCACGCCTTGTTTGATTGGGTTGCACAAAAGCGGGCGGACTTACTTCCGCGCAGTGTCTACGAAGTCTGGGCCGAGCAATCCATGATAGAGCGCCGGGGCTTGGTAATTGCGCCAAGTCCCGTTGTGTATTACTTCGGGCCTATCTATTTCTTTGTGCCAAAATCCAACCCAAAACTCGCCGAAACGATCCAAAAGGGGTTGGACATTGCGATTCAAGATGGTCGGTTTGATGATCTTTTCTATCAGCAACCTGAGGTGAAAAAAGCGTTGGGCTTTTTAACCGATGTGCAACCTCACACCGTGTTCTATCTCCTTAACCCTGAATATTCAGAGACTGAGGTGCAAGAGGTTGCCAGAAAAGGGTATTTACTGGTGCCGATGGAGGGTTATTCCACCGCCGAGTAAGGATTATCGGCCATGATGTAGGCTCTTAGATCGGCTTTTTGCGGCTGAGATGAGAGCCATTCGCGGATCTCTTTGACTTTGTCATAGTTGTCTTTGCCAAATTTCTGTTCATAGAATTCGGAAAAATTATGACTGGTATTTTCGTGGCGCAGCTTGTTTTGCCACTCTTTGGTGACAATGGTATTGAGTTGCCCAGCAAGACCATGCGCTTTTAAAAGCTCCCATTCACCTTTATCTAGCCAGATACCGCCCACCATGTGGCTGTAATCGATCTTGTGATCGGTTTGGGTCGAGATTTTAATCTTGCGCATGATGACGCCAGAGCTTGGGCACAAAAGAGCTTTTGTTGTATCAACCGATTGATCTTCTGTCCATTCGGTGTCTTGAATGAAAGGGTGATCAGGGTTGTTCTTTTTCCATTCGACAAACTCTTCTACCAAAATCCAATGCCCGTCGCATTTTGAGCAGGTACGTGCGTTGAATAGGCCATCTAATAAAGTGGGTTCTAATACCCCAAAACGACAGCTGGTACAGTTCATGGCGTACTCCTTTACGAGTTAAAAAATCCTTTTTTAAATTCAACCGCTTAACGCGATAGCTACCTGAATTATGGGTAAAGTTGGCATCAAGGGCAAGATGGTTAGTGCTTTTCGTTTTTAATGGTAATTGCTAATTTATACACAGGACTGAACATCTAAAGGATACGTTGTGCAATCAAGGATTGATTACTTAGATGGCCTAAGGGGCATCGCTATTTTGTTGGTTTTGGGGTTCCACGCTTATGCCCGTTGGCCGGACCATGTCCCCTTTGGAGATGAGTTTGCCGAGTTTCCATTATTTAGCTATGGCTGGCTCGGTGTTCAGTTGTTCTTCTTAATTTCCGGTTTTGTCATTTTTATGACACTGGATAAGACGCCAAGCTTTGCCGTTTTTATGGGGAAGCGTTTTCTGCGCTTATTCCCTGCCATGTTAATCGCTTCGGTGTTGGTCTATCTGACCGCCTCGTTTCTACCGCACCGTCCTGTCGGAGCACCGTCTCTTATTCATTTGCTACCAGGACTGACGTTCATAGAACCCGACTGGTGGTCGTTCGTGCTAGGCCAAGAATTAAGGGCGATAGAGGGGGCATTTTGGTCCTTGTTTGTTGAGTTTAAATTCTACGTGATTGCTGGCGCTGTCTACTTTACCTTGGGGCGTCGGGTTCTTATTTCTGCGCTCTTGGTGCTGTATGTCGCGTTTTTGGTGATACATCAGCTGTATACCCGCTTTGATGTGCCTCTCTTTGCTGTGTTGCTCGAAGTGACGTCCGTACTGTCTTTGGAGTACTTTGGCTGGTTTGCTTCAGGCGCACTGTTTTATCAATATCATCACACCCAGCAAGGGCGCTATTTTATCGCAGGGCTCTGTGTTGCTTATATCAGTAGTTTTGCGTTATTTGGAATCACGCCGGCTGTTGCGACCATGTTGATGATATCCACTTTGTTTTCGCTCAGTTTAAAAGTAGATGTGATTCAGAGAGTTCTGTCGTTTCGAGTATTCATGTTTTTTGGGCTGGTCAGCTACCCGCTCTACCTTATCCATGAAAACGCGATGATTTCTATGATGGTACAGATGCCACCCAATATTTTTGGTATCCCTCTTTTCTTTTATCCGTGGATCGTAATTGGTTTTTTGTCCGTCATAGCGTTCGGGATTGCAGTGAAAGGGGAATACTGGGTTCGTGGTTGGATAAAAGCCTTATTTGGTATCGGGCGGGTGCCTCTTAACAAGAAAAGCAAAGTGGTCTGATGTCGAGCCGAAAACCAGGGTATCCATCCACGATGAATACCCTTGAAGGGGTTAGAACTCGGTGGTCAGCGAGAGTTTGATCTCGCGTGGTTCACCTTGCGTTAGGTAGCCACCGGCAGCTGATGCCCAGTAGTCTTCATTGGTTAGGTTGGTGATGTTTTTCAGCTCAGCATCGGTCCAAGCGGCGGATGAGTTAACGCGCAGGTTACGGGTGATGTTGCCATAGGCGCTGACTTCCAGGCCTCGGTTCACTTGATCGCCATAGATGCCGTACACGTTGTCTTTCAAGTAGCCAGACGGTTGTTGAATCTCAAAAACGGCCGCATTGGCTGCAAAGCGCTGACCTTCCCATTTGATGCCCAACTCATTTTGTTTGGCATGGAAGGGTTTAAACACTTGGCCGCTGTTGTCTGCACTGTTGGGTGCGGTGTCACCTTGTTGCAGTGACTCCACGTGGTTGGCATACACGGAGACATCCGGTGTTAAGCGATACAGCACGCCGTACAGTGGGGATGTGGCGCTTTCATCGTATTCTGTGTCGAGCACACCATCGTAAGAGTAGTCTTTCACATTGATGTTTTGGTAGCGCGTACCGAGTGTCAATAACAAGCGGTCATCCATAAAGCCGAGGGTGTCGGACAGCGAGAAACCGGTTTCGTCGGCAATGGCTTGATACTTTTTGCCCTCAAGCTGCGTCATCAAAAACACATCTCTGACATTGACCGGCAGTTTATCCAAGTAGCTGTCCAGCTCCATTAGGGTTTGGAGCAAGATGTAACGATGCTCTTCGCTTGGGTGCATGGGTTCGGGCAGGTGAGACAGCGTTTCAAGATACGCGCTTTCGAGTGCTTTGCGTCGATAAAAGGGACTGATCAGCCCTTTGGTCACCGAACCTTGTTCATTATCGGCAGGTTTGAACGGTGATCCATTGATCTTCTGCAATGCCTAATGTTGTGGCAGCCTCCAAAAAACGCTGGCATTGGGCGTGAGAGGGCGTTGGCGTTCTGGCCAGTAACCAAGCGTACTCAAACGAGGGGCCAATGATCAGCGCCATATCGTACTCATCACTCAGTTTGGCGACGTTGTAAGCGCCATAAAAGGGTCCAAAAAAGGAGACTTTCAAGCGAGCTACATCGGACGAATCGATAAAGTAGGCTTTGCCTTCGGCCTCGCTCCATTCGTTATCCTCTTTGGAAAACCCTTTGTTGATCACCTTAACGCCGCCATCCTCACGCAAGGAGTAGGTGGCGGTCACGTCGGTTAGGCTCTCCTCGAAGGAGTGATCGAGGCGGCGTATCTCGTACCAAGTGCCTAGGTAGCGATTCAACTCAAAAGGCGTGACGGGGATTACGCCTTTTGGGAGATCCGTTGAGCTGCAGCCTGTTAACCCGAGCAGTAACAGTGTTCCTAGTAGGATGGATTTGATCATCAGAGTTCCTTATGTGATTCCTAAAGTTGATCGGGATGGTTATGCAGCCATTTGGCGCGCTCTAAAATGGCGTCTTGCTCTGTATCCTCTTTGCGATACCAATGCTTGACCTGCATGGCCAAGCGAGGGTTCTGAGAAAGACGCTCTTGGTGCTTATGAATAAACGCCCAATACAAGGTGGTCATTGGGCAGGCGTCATCTGAGCTGGCTTTTTTGGGGTTGTAGCGGCACGATTTGCAGTAATTGGACATCTTGGATACGTAATTGCCGCTGGCAATGTAGGGTTTGGAGCCCACGATGCCACCATCTGCGTATTGGCTCATACCAATGGTGTTAGGGATCTCGACCCAAGCAACGGCATCGACGTACATGCCTAAATACCACTCATGGATGAGCGTGGGTTTCACTTCCCATAATAGGGAAAATAAGCCTGTCACCATCAAGCGCTGAATGTGATGGCCATAGCCCTCTTTAAGGACTTGAGCGCACGCGTGCGACATGCAGGTCATGTGAGTGTCTTTCCCCCAATAGGCCGGAGGAAGCTCGTTATGCGCATCGAGTGCATTCATCGATAGCCAATCATCTTTATGGCTCCAGTACAAACCACGCACGTATTCTCGCCAGCCTAAGATTTGCCGAATAAACCCTTCAACGGCATTGAGGGGCGTTTTCTCATGAAAGTAGGCTTGTTCGGCCGCTTGTATTACCTCCATCGGGTTTAATAGCTTTAAATTAATGGAGGAGGAGATCAGTGAGTGATTTAACCAAGGCTCATCGGTCCACATTGCATCTTGCACATCGCCAAATTCGGGCAAACGATTTTTAATAAAGTCGTCCAAGGCCAGTAGGGCCTCATCCCGCGTTACTGGCCACTCAAAGTGGGGCAGCTCGCCGACCAAATCGGGAAGGTATTGGTCGATCTCCTCGCGCACAGTTTGAGTGATCTTATCCGGGCGAAAGCGATGGGGTGGGTGCTTTATGTACGGGCCTTCTTTGCCGAAGCTTTTGCGGTTATCCGCATCATAATTCCATTGCCCACCGGCGGGTTCGCCGTTAATCATGAGGATGCCCGTGCGTTTTCGAAGGACTCGATACCAGTATTCCATACGGGGCTGCTTTCGGCCTTTAAGCCACTCTGTAAACTCGCCAGGGCGAGCGATAAAGTGCCGATCTTCAGGGCAATCAAAGTGAACTGATTCTGATTGTGCAAAGCGTTTTAGCTCGGATAACACTTCAGCGTCCCCAGGTAACACGGTGACAAGTCGATCAAAACCCTCTTCGCGTTTGGCCTTGGAGAGAGCATCGCTAAAATCGGCGAGTTCATGAGAGATTGAGTAGTAGATCAGCGAATAGCCTTTGTCTTTAACCTCTTGGGCGAAATGACGCATGGCCGAAAGAAACAGCGTGGTTCGTTGCTTAGAGGAGCGCGGCTTTAACGAGGCATTCAGTACCTCGCACATCAAAACGATGTCGTTTTCGGCGTCGATGGACTCCCATACCAGGCTGTCCCAATTAAGCTGATCGCCAAGAATCAGATAGCAACTACGGTTCAAGGGGCACCTCGCAAGCGGCATTTGATAGAACCTGACTGACCGGTACGATGGTCAGCCCCCAATCCTTCATCTGCTCTGGCTGATTCAAAAAGCGATTTAAGATGTAGTAGGTATCAAGATCAAACGCGGTGGTTTCATCGCTGATTCGCTCAAGTGCCGATGCTAGCGCGGCTTCATCATCAATCTGACCGTAGTACACCCACTGATCGATCAAATGCCAGTGGTGTGTTGGGTCTCCCTCGTCGGCGAATCGATCTGGCTCACGAATCAGCACAGGTTCCGAGTAGGGCCAAATCAGGGAGCGAATCGACTCGAGCGCTTCATCCACCCGCTCGTTGTACAGGGCGATGGGTTCATCCTGAATGCAGGCACCTAGACAGCGCTTTAGCTGGTGGGCAAAACAGCGCCCGTTTGATCGCTTATCCAACCCTGTCAGTCGTTGGCAAAGGTGGTGTCGTGTGGCGCGGGCCTCTAGAGCGGTCGTGGCTTGTTTTTGGCTGCGAAACAAACCAAAACGCTGCCCAATACCCGCATGGTTGTTCATGTCCGCTTGTACGATCGTAAGTTTTGCATAGCCGTGCTCGTCATGGCTTTTTTCAAGCTGGTACAGCTTTTTGTGACGCGTTTGGCGACGATTAAACGCTGGCTGATCCCGTTTGATTTCATGGTTTTCAAGTAACTGGGCACTGAAGTCGCTTGGGGTCGTTTGGTAATCCAAATGATGAATGGCTTGGCTGATTTTAAGGTCCGTTGCATTCTCGTGGTCACTGCTGAAATGGCTCAAAATGCGGTTTTTCAGTGCAACGGATTTACCCACGTAAAGGAGCCGACCATTATCGGCGTAAAAACGATAGACACCCGGACGATTCGGTATCTCCTTGATTAAAGACTTGGGTAAATGGCTGGGTAAGCTTGCGTGTTTCAGAAGGCTTTGGCAGGTGGCTGCGATTTCGTCGGCGTCCAAATTGCGGCTTAGGTGATCAAAGAAGTGCAAGATGGCATCGGTGTCGGCCATGGCTCTGTGCCGGTCTGGCATGGGTAGGTTGAATCGCTCGATCAGTGCATCTAAGCCGTGACGTTTAAACTGTGGGTACAAAGCGCGGGAGAGCTTAACCGAGCACAAGGGTTTTGTGGTGTAGTCGATATTACAACGCTTAAACTCATTTTTAAGAAAGCCGTAATCAAAGCGGGCGTTGTGTGCCACTAAGGTGGCCCCTTGCAGCCGATCAAACAGATCATCGGCAATGGCTTCAAACGATGGCTTGTCGATGACATCGCTGGTGGAAATCCCTGTTAATCGGGTAATCCAAGGCGGCACCGTCATGTCAGGGTTGATCTGCTGCTCCCATCGATCAATAACTTCGCCCTTTTCAATGCGGATGAGGGCGATCTCGATAATGCGGTCTTGAGTCGATTTTCCTCCGGTGGTTTCAAGATCAACAAGAACCATTGATGGAGGAAAGCCTTCAGATAAGATCAATTTAGTGCTCCTTTCTAGCGTTCCAATGGTACGAATTTTGTTGATGTTTAGATCTGTTTTAGGCGCTAAAGCGTATTAGAATCAGCGAATCAAAGATGGGTTCTACGCACTTTTAAAGCGTGGTAAATCGACCCAACCTGATGAATCACCCATTGTTAGGAGGGCACCTCGTTGAAACGGTTCATATCTCTTGCTCACGCCGAACACTCGCAAAAGGTCGTTTTAGGCCCCATGCGGGTGATTTCTAACGTTTTGCCCGCCTTATTGCTGGGTTTTGTGGGGTTAATGACAACGGTGTTTTTTCCGTCGCCGGCTTTAGCGGATGGTCACGCTGCGTCTGATACGCACGGATTCAAATCAGCCCAATGCAGCTCGTTACTGAACTTTGAGTTTAAACGCTTAGGCGAAAGCACTCGCGAGCAATTGTGTGATGTTTATCAAGGTAAGCTTATTTTAGTGGTGAACACGGCCAGTAAATGCGCGTTTACGCCACAGTATGAAGGGCTTGAGGCACTCTACGAACGCTACCAAAATCAGGGGCTTGTAGTATTGGGTTTCCCCTCTAACGACTTTTTTGGTCAGGAGCTAGGTACCGAGAAAGAGATTCAAGAGTTTTGTGAGCTGACGTATGGGGTCAACTTCCCCATGTTCGAGAAAGTTCATGCGGCTAAATCAAAGGCGCATCCATTTTACCAGCAGCTAGCACAGGTTTCGGGTGAGTATCCGGGCTGGAACTTCCATAAATATTTAATTGGTCCGGATGGCGAATTTATTCAAAGCTTCTCTAGCCGAGTTAAACCTCAAAGCGAAGCCTTAGTGAACGTCATTGAAGCCAATTTGCCCACTCAATAAAAACGTTAAAGCAATAGGAAAGCACAGTAGTTAGGTTATGAAAGGAAAAAACGTCCCCAAACATCGCCTGTCCAGAATGGCCCACATGGGCGGTTTGGCTGGCCGAATCGCTGGCAACATCTTGTTAGATGGGGGGCGTCAATGGCTGGCTGGCCAAAAACCGCAGATCAGTGATTTGATCCTGACCCGCAAAAACATCGAGCAAGTGGCAGAGCGCCTGTCTACCTTGCGCGGGGCGGCGATGAAACTTGGGCAGCTGATCTCGATGGATACGGGCAGTGTTTTACCGGAAGAGCTGTCTTTGATCTTAAATAAGCTCCGTTCCGAAGCGCAAACCATGCCGACCACCCAACTGATTAAAGTACTTGAACGAAGCTGGGGCGAGGAGTGGATGGATCGGTTCTCGACTTTTTCCTATAAACCCGTCGCCGCCGCCTCGATTGGTCAAGTGCATCGAGCTGTTGCGAAAGATGGCCGCGAGATGGCTTTAAAGGTGCAATATCCGGGTGTGCGGAAAAGCATTGACAGCGATCTGGCCAACGTCGCGACCTTGTTGCGGATGACGGGCTTGGTGCCTAAAGATTTGGATCTTAATCCGCTTTTGGATGAAGCCAAGTTACAGCTTCAAAAGGAAGCCGATTACCTAAAAGAAGGGGAGGCACTGGAGTGGTTTAACTGGAAACTGTCTGAGTTTGAGCGTGCCAGCGAGGTGAGAGTTCCGGATTACTATCTAGATCATTCAAATCAAGATGTGCTTGCCATGTCGTTCGAGGAGGGCGAACCCCTTGAGCATTTGGTTAATCATCCCGATTGTAATCGAGTGGTGTCCTTGATGTTTGAGCTGTTCTTCTTCGAACTGATGAAGATACACGCAGTACAGACCGACCCCAATTTAGCTAACTACCACTATCAGCCCCACACCGGTCAGTTGATTTTGCTCGATTTCGGTGCGCTTCGTGAATACACCTCTGAGTTTGCCAAGCAGTATTTCAGTGCCATCAAAGCAGCCGTTGATCAGGATGAAACTATGCTTGAACAGGCATTAAAAACGTTGGGCTTCTTCCATAAAGGGTTGGATGTGGCTAACCGAGCGGTGATTTTATCCCTTTTTCAGCTCGCCGTAGAGCCGCTTCGAGTCGAAGGCAACTATGATTTTGGCGCATCGGATCTGGCCGAGCGTATCCGCGAAAAAGGTATGCAGATCTCCCGTCAGCCTGAAGCATGGCATACCCCGCCTGTGGATGTGCTGTTTCTGCACCGTAAGCTCGCTGGCCTTTACTTGATGGCACGTAAGTTAAAAGCCCAGGTTGATGTGCGATCCATCTACCTATCCTATCTTGAACGTTAAAACGCTTGGAGGTGTTCGATGTTCAAATCCGTTGCGGTCTTTGGTGCATCTGGCGGTATTGGCAAGGCGCTTGTCCAACAACTGTGCAATGCTCCTGATACCGATATCGTTTATGCGATCGCGAGAAACACCGATAAGGTGCCAGCACACCCCAAAATTGAGTTGATCGAGTGTGATATCACCGATGCGCTATCGGTCGCGGCGGCAACCGACCTGATACCAGTTAACACGCTCGACCTTGTCTTTGTGGCAACGGGGGTCTTATCAAGCGAAGCGGGTACTCCGGAAAAGCGCTTAGCGTCACTGAATACGGAGTATGCATTAGAGCAGTTTTCGGTGAATACGCTGGGCCCCATGTTGGTTGCACAGCACGTACTGCCCAAATTTGATCACAAAAAACGCACGTACTTTGCAGCGCTCTCAGCACGTGTGGGCAGTATCTCGGATAATCGTTTAGGCGGGTGGTACAGCTATCGTGCTGCCAAGTCTGCACTCAATATGATGATCAAAACCGCGGCCATCGAGTTTCAGCGTACCCATCCAGAATTAGTGATTGCCGCTTTGCATCCGGGCACCGTTGATACCAATCTCTCAAAACCTTTCCAAGGGCGTGTACCAGAATCACGCTTGTTCAGTGCAGATCAAAGCGCTGCTTACTTATTGGATGTTCTCCAAGGCTTAACGCCAGCCCAATCCGGCAAGATCTTTGCGTGGGATTCTTCTTTAATAAATCCTTAATTTGTCTAAATAGTTTAACAGAACGGCCGTTTAATTAAGTCGAGGTTTATCCCCCATTCAGTTGGGAAAACCTCGATGTGGGCTGTAGATGTCTTGGACGTTTTGTTTCATCCACAAGGAAGGGCTTCTTTAGTCGTAGTTATAAAAGGCTATTGTTGGCGACAAGTGAATGCTCCATAGTCATTTTTAAACGATTGTTTGAAATTGATTGGAAGCCACAGTAGGATGTCGCTCAGTGCGATCAATGCATCCAGTATGTACTGGTGTTGCAGTTACAGGGCTAACAGTCTTTTGTATAACTCTTCTTATGGATGATTGCGTGAACAGTTGTAGTATGCACATTCGTTTTGTCGCTAAACGATATGGAGCGTCTCAGTTGAGCAGTAAGGGGCGTTCGTTATGAAAAAAATCCCTTTCTTTAAATACTCCTCTTGCGGAAACAACTTTGTTGTTGTGGATTTAACCCAAGAGGGATGGCTGAGCGAATCCGCTTTGCCCGTGTTTGCTTACCAAGCCACCAACATGAGTTTCGGAGTAGGCAGCGATAATCTGCTTATTCTGCAAAAGGCCACTAAAACCACCCTTAAAGAGATACAGCGTGTGCACCGGTATTGGGGGGCGCTTCCTGATGTGCCTGAAGATACGTTTATTTTTCGCATGTTTGAGCCCGATGGTGAAGAAGCGCTGTGTTGCGGTAATGGCTTGATGTGCATCGCACGTCACTTACATCTGTTTCATGGTATTGACGATGCCGCCATCATGACCGAGATGCCGCTGCCGACCCCGAAGATGATTCGTATCGGCACGCGTGATGATCTAGAGGGGAGTTGGGCGGATATGGGCGCACCGCGCTCAATGCCACAAGCATTAATGAAGCCCATTACCCAGACTCAGTTAGAAGAGGGGCTTACCCCCATCACATTAACCATCGAGTTGGATGGTCTTCCGAATCAGAAAAGCCATTTGGATTTAAACGGTCACGTTTCGTTTACCGGCGAACCCCATTTTGTGGTCTTTCCGGAACAGGATGAGTCCTTATCTTTTTTAACAGGCTCTCTTTATAACCCTGCATCCGTGCCCGGCGGGTATCGCTGTGGCGATGACCCAGGTTCTTGGTGGGTCGAACGCATTGGCCATGCCGTAAATCAGCAGCATGGGGGTCGTTTTCCGAAAGGGATCAGCGTTAATTTTGCCAAAATTTTGGATGCGAAAACCGTCGAAAATCGCTGCTATGAGCGTGGGGTTTTCAAGGAAACCTTAGCATGCGGTACAGGCTCCATGGCGGTTGCGTACACGATGCAACAACGATTTCACCCTGAGCAAACGGCGATCACGGTATACCCTCATCGTTGTCGCTGGCACGATAAGGACGCGGTTATTCAAGTTTCTCAGCAGGAGGCTACTTGGCAGATCGAATCCAAACCGATGTTGTTGTTTGAAGGTACTTACCACATGAAAAAGGCCTTAATCATCAGTGCCGAAGAGGCCGTCAATGCAAGGAATGCAGAACACTCGAATATGATCTCTAAAAGCGCTTAGGGGGCTTTATGAACAGCAGCTCATTAACCATGCTGATCGTCGCCGCGCTTTTGTGTGTCGAATGTTGGGTGTTTTACCGCTACTGGGGGCAGCGCAAAGCTGCGCTTTCCTCAGGCGGTGCTGACCCTGTTTATCCTTTGATGCGTCCGGCGATTTTTCTCTTTTTGGTCAGCATTGATTTATGTATGGCCATCATTCCCTTGCACATGCAGCGCTTATCGGGCGACGTCGATGGTGCCTTATTCGCATGGTTGATTGGCTTACCGATTTCGGCCGAGTTTCTCTGTGTGGGCATCGCCTTATTGGTCGGTGGTGTGTGGGCGGACCGCTCGGGGTGGCGCATACCCTTTACGGCAGGCTTGATCATCGCTTTCGCAGGTATGGTACTGAGCTTTATGGCCAAAGACCCGGTCACCTTTATCGCCTCACGTGCCATTGTCGGCATCGGTTACGGATTAATAGCCTTGTCCTCACAAACCTTTGTGATCCAGCACGCGGGTGAAAAAAATCGAACACAAGGTTTATCTCATCTATTTGCCGGGCTCTATTCCGGCAGTATTTGCGGTGCAGCGCTTGGTGCGTTTATCGCCGATGTTTGGGGGTATGAGCGTGTTTTCGGGGTCAGCCTTCTGTCGGTTGCGGCCATTGGCGCTTACTTTGCGATCTTTTTAGCAGGGATGAACAGCGAAGCTGTGGCCAAAGCTCCCGATGTGAATCTCGCATCGAAAGGGGCATTAAAGCGCTTCCTCTTCGATCCTAAAGTGATCGCCGCCGTCTTTTTCAGCAGCATGCCGGCCTCGATTGCGGTTGTGGGCCTCCTAAATTACTTTTCGCCACTGTTCTTGAATGATCAAGGGGTCACAGAAACGGTCATTGGCCAAATCGTGATGTTATTTGGTGTCGTGCTGACCCTGCTTGGTCCTTGGGCGGGCAAGCTGACCGACCGTTTATTGGGCTATCGCAATGCCATGTTGATGGGTGGGGTACTCGGCGGCCTGTCTTTCTTGGTGTTTGCTCTTAGTCACTCAATCGTTGCGCTTATCATCAGCATCATCTTGTTGGGCTGCTCGAACAGCTTAGTGCTGGCCTCGCAAAGTGCGTATGTGCTCTCGCTTGAGTCCGCCAAAGCGCTGGGCACGGGTAAAGTACTTGGGATTTTCCGCTCTACCAGTCGTATTGGCCAAATGCTAGGGCCGATGATTTTTTCAGTTATCTATTTCACGGCCGATAGCTCATTTGCCCTAACGGCCTTTGGTGTCTGTTATCTGGCATGCATCCTTGCTTTGGCTGTGATGACTCGATCTAAAACTGTTTCCACTGACTCGCTCTCCAAGGAAGTATCATGACCAGTCAAAGTGTTTCTCCTGATATCCAACCAATCGATGTATATCCAAGCGATCTGGATGGATGGCTAGAGAGAGTCGGTCAAGCCTTGCCTGTGGTAAAGCGCACATTGGAGCAGTACGGAGACCTGACAGTAGAAGAGTACCTTGCCACGCAAAACCAGTTCAGCGAGGTGAGCTTTCAGCCACGTGAGGATGTGGCACAGGTGCTTTATGAGCACACCCAAGGTCTGCTGGGTGAAGAGGTGGCTCGTCGCACAGCCGATGAGTTTTTAGCCAATCCGGTTGTTTTGACGGCAAACCATCATGGGGTGGATTACTTTGCTCAGTCGGTTCAAGGGACTTTGTTGTTTAGCTGGCGAAACATTAACGGAAAGCCTGCAACCACGATACCTGTGTTGGCCTGTGCAAACGTGCCTTTGGATAATCTGACTTACCCAAGAGGGTTGATTTTGTATCCAAGGGTTAATGGCGTTGAAAAGCCGATTACGCCAATTCGGATTCCGTTATTCCCCGACAAAATCAAACGCGAAATAGTGTCTTGCGTGCGAGGCATCAATGCACAAGGTGTTGATAACGCGAAAAAACGCATCCGAAAACTGGAGTGCAGTGAAACGTATAAAACGTTTGTTATCGATTGGTTGGATCGTTTTTACAGTTTGAGCGAGCATTTAGAAAATACTTATACCGAACAGTCGGTTGTTATTAATCACCAGATTTGGCGCTTATTGAATTCGCACGTCAGCTCTAAGGCTGATCTCGTCTATGTCGAGTTGGAAAAGGCATCCACATCACTCATCTTAAGAGATATTGATAACCCTAAAAGCCTATTCAGTTTATTGGCTTTTAATCAATCTTGTCGTGAAAAGTTGATAGCGACATTGGATGAAAAGAAAAACTGTTGGTCTTTTGAGACGTTATTATCTCGTATTGAAAATGAAGAGGTCAGTAAATCGCCTTTCTCAGCATCGGGTACATTTTTATTCTGGGGGATTGACCAGAAAAATCGGCGTATACCTCTGGGTTTGGTGGATGAAGGTGGTTTGAAGCTTAAAGGGCGTGACGATTCTGGTGTCCTTTTCAGTTTACCCTTTACAGAAGATACATTAAGATTTAGCCTTGAAAATCAGACAATTATACCGTCTGTTTTTACCTGCTTATTAGTACTTCTTTTTGCAAGAGGGGTTACCGGACTCGGTGGCTACTACCAAGCAGATTACCTATTGACGATGGAAGAAGGTATTCTACAGTCAATATCAGCGGATGAACGGTTAAGGGACACGTTAGACCCTCTTAAAAACGTCAATACAGCGGGTTACCTTTCTGGGATCCAAATGGTATTTGACGTTGAAAGTGATCAGGTTGCGCCTTTGGGTGTGATCGAAATGGCCGAAAAAAAATCATTAAATGATTTAAGTATCAGTCAGCTGAAGACTTTAACGATCAAGGATGCGCATATCGCTTCCCTCGTGGATACGGTGTGCGATGCAATACCCGATGTGTTAAAGAAACCCGATGTGATGGATCACCTTAATCAATTAATCAGCGAATGGTTTAAGGATAAATCATTTTCATCAAGGATGGTGCGCTAGTATCCATTAACAGGTGAACTATGATTTCAGCAGTAAAAACAGCGGTAGTGTTCGGTTCTTTATTATTCACATCGACACTGCTGCTTGCTGCCCCTCCAAAACAAGCTTCTCCCGAAAAGGAGCCTCTGGTCATTGGCTACTATCAAGGTGGCGATTACATCTATTACAAAAAGATCCTGCTCGAGACAGTCAAATCTTTGATGGCGCTTGGGTATGTTGAAAAGAAAGAGATCCCCGAGTTTGAAGGGGAAGAGGCAAAGCCAATTTGGGACTGGCTGGTTGAGAACGCTCAATCAGATAAGATCCAATTCTCGAATAGCTTCTTTGTGACCGCTAATTGGAATGATCGCGAGCGCCAAGCTCTGCAAAGTGTTCTGATGGACCGACTCAACGCCAAAGAGGTTGATCTGGTCTTAGCAATGGGAACGTGGGCAGGTCAGGACCTTGCTACAGACAATCATTCAGTACCAACCTTAGTTCTATCTACCACTGAGCCAGTATTAGCCGGCATCGTCCCGAGTGCAGAAGATTCGGGGTTTAAACACGTTAACGCCACCGTTGATCCTGAACGATACCAAAAGCAGATCAAAATTTTTCACGATTACGTGCCTTTCAAAAAGCTGGGCGTGGCTTTTGAAAACACGGTAGAAGGGCGCAGCTATGCGGCATTACAGACCGTATACGAAAAAGCCAAAATTTTAGGTTTTGAGGTGGTGGAGTGCCACACCATCAGTGACACGCATGACCAATCACGTGCAGACAGTACTGTTTTAGAGTGCATAGAAAAACTCTCTAATGAGGCCGATGCCATTTATTTAACCGCGCAAGGTGGTGTGCACAACGGTACGCTTCCGGCGATAGTAAAAATCGCGAACGAGCATCATGTCCCTACGTTCTCGCAAACCGGTGGTGATGAAGTCAGACACGGAGTGATGTTAAGCCTCTCACAAGCTGGCTTTAAATACGTGGGCCGACATCACGCTGAAACCGTCGGTCGTGTTTGGGCAGGTGAGCTCCCAGGTGATATATCCCAGATTTTCCAAGAACCCGTTCGTATGGCTATTAACCTTGAGAGTGCTGAGGCAATTGGCTTTAATCCTCCGATCATGTTGCTTGGGTTAGCCGACGAAATTTACACATCAATTGAGCCCTGATTGCGGAGTACGGGATTCATGCGAGCTTTGTTTCTAACATTTGTATTACTGGTCACCAGCATTCTCAGCAGTGTTGTTAGTGCTGAACCTCTGTCTAAGCCTGCACGTTTGGTGATGTACCAAGGCGGGGATTATCTCGACTATTACAAAACCTTACGCTCAATGGCAAAAGGGCTTATGGAGCTTGGGGTTATAGAGTCGCAGCCGATACCTGAGTTTCCTAATTACAACACCCAAGCCTTGTGGTCGTGGCTGAGCACGCAAGCATCAAACGATCACATTACCTTTGTCAGAGAGGGTTTTTATTCAGCTGATTGGGACGATCAAAAACGTGATTTGCTTCGCGTAAGGCTTGAACGTGAACTCAATCAAGGCAAGCTTGCGGACATCGTACTTGCGATTGGGACATGGGCGGGTATGGACATATCCAACATCAAACACAATGTCCCCAGTTTAGTGATGTCGACCAGTAATGCTGTTTATTCAGGCATTGTAGACAGCGTTGCGGATTCAGGTGCCGATCACCTTTTTGCGGCAATGAGCCCAGACCGACACTTTAATCAACTGAGTATGTATCACGATTTAATTGGCTTTAAGCGGTTAGGTGTCGCTTACGAAAATTCATTGGCTGGGCGCTCTTATGCGGCTATCGCCGATATTGAGCGGTTGGCTAAAGAGCGTGGTTTTGAAATTGTCAGTTGTTACACCAAAAGTGACATCAGTGACTATGCGTTAGCCGAGCAATCTCTACTGGAGTGTTATGAGTATTTAAGCGATAAATCAGACGCGCTTTACATCACAGAGCAGGGCGGAATGCTGCCCGGAACACATCAAAAGATTGTCCAGCTTTCAATCGAGAAGCGCCTTCCGACGTTTTCACAATACGGTCAGGACGAAGTCCGTAAAGGCTATTTGTTAAGTGCATCAAGATCCTTTGGGCTGGTGAGGGAAGGTCGTTTTGTAGCTGATGCTATGAAACAGGTCATGAAGGGCACTAAGCCTCGGGACATCCCTCAAGTCTTTCATGAAACGCCCGACATTTACTTGAATATGAAAACAGCAGAAGTCATTGGTTTTCATATGAATGCCTATCTACTTGCGGCCGCTGATCAGCTCTACTGGCGCATAGAAACTCAGGAATAATCACCTTGTTTAATTCGATCAAAACGAAATTTCTAGCGTTGATCACATCCATCATGGTCGTGACATCAGCGGCGGTTATGTATTTCACGCAGAAGGACGTTTCTGATTCGATGATGTTGGCCGAGCAACATTCGGCCCGTAACGTTTTGGAGTTGACCGAATTAAACATCCGAAGCAGTTATAACCGATCCCTGAACGAGAAAGTCGCACTGATCCAAGACATGAAAAAGGACATGAACCGCACCTTGCGGTTGATCCAATCGGTCATGGACGGTTATTACCACAGTCAAAACCAAACCGATGCAGCGCGAGAGGAGGTCATTGCCTCTATTCTTGAATGGGCGCGCAGTGTGGATTTGGGCCAGAAACACCTTGTTGTCTTGGATGAAGAAGGGGGTGTGCTGTCCTCCAACAATCCTGCGATTGCAGGCAAATATTTGGGGAATATACGAGACCTTAAAGGGCAGTTGCTCTCCAATTTGTTGAGCCACGAAAATCTGTCGGACCAAGGCGATACCAGCTTGTTCAGCTTGGCCTTAGCGCCTGAAGATAAGCCCCAAAATTTTATGGCGTATTTCCTGCCGATTGAAGGCTGGAAGCTTCGTATGGGCGTGTTGCTGAATTTTGACCAAGTTGAAGCGAGCAGCCAGGCTAAAATGCAGTCTGTGCTCGATGATCTGAGTGACAGTTTGCAACAAATCAAAGTCGCTCAATCCGGGTTTACCTTCTTATTCGATAAAGATAAAAACATTCTGATTGAGCCGCCTGAGCAGCCCGTTATGCTCGATGTGAACACCACACAATTGGATTGGCAGCAATCCCCGTTGTTGGATCGCATCATCGAACAGCACGAGCAGGGGCAGGATCTTCTTGAGTATCAAGGGGCGTTCTCTGGCGGTCGTAAAGTGCAGGTGTTTTTCAGTTATTTTGATTCCTTCCAATGGTACTTAGCGGTAGTGGTGCCCAATGAGGAGATTAAAGCGCCGGGCAATAAGCTGATCCTGCAACAAACCCAAGTCATCTTGATCATTTTCTTGCTGGGCTTGTTAGCCGCTTTGATAGTGATCTCGCGCTTGGTTCGTCCATTAAGTGTGCTGACCCGTTATACCAATAATCTTGCGCTTGGGCGTTTTTCGGAAAGCTCCCCTGAGTCGTTACCAGCGACGATGCTTGCTTCAAAAAGCACGGATGAGGTCGGTCGTCTGGCTAAAGCCTTTACCGTGATGGAAGATGAAATTCGCAAACAAGTGCGTCAAGCCGATCACGACCGTGACCTTGCAGAGCAAGCGAACCGTGCGAAAAGCGAATTCCTAGCCACCATGAGCCATGAGATTCGCACTCCGATGAACGGTGTTCTGGGCATGACGGATCTGGTCTTGGAAACCGAGCTTACGCCAGATCAACGCCGCTTTATGCGCATGATTCGAAGCTCAAGCGAAAGCTTATTGCAGATCATCAATGATATTTTGGACTTCTCAAAAATTGAGGCGGGGTGTCTTAATCTTGAGAATGTGCCGTTCAGAGTGGATGAGCTGATTCAACAGCAGGTTGACTTGTTTCATCCGCAAGCGGAGCACAAAGGCATTGGTTTGTTCCATTACTTGCCGGAGTCTCGTATGCCGATGGTTATGGCCGATGAGATGAGGGTGCGTCAGCTGTTGACCAACTTGATTGGCAATGCGATCAAGTTCACCCCTGAGGGTGAGGTGTCAATCTACATCGAGAAGCTTTCAGAAACGCCGGACGCCCTCAAAATCAAAGTCATAGTGTCGGATACCGGTGTGGGTATCTCTTCTGAAAAGCAGAGCCGTATCTTTGAGCCCTTTGTTCAAGCGGATAACTCGACCACCCGTACCTTCGGTGGTACAGGGCTTGGCCTTGCCATCTGTAAGCAACTGGTCGATATGATGGACGGTGAGATTGGATTCTCAAGCTACGAGGGGGAAGGCTCAACGTTTTGGTTTACAGTGACGTTTGATGTCACCACGGAACAACCTGTGAATACCAGCCATCATCATGCTTCAAACCTTGCACTGACGGATCAACCCGACTCCGTGATAAAACCGTGCCAAGGTCGGATTCTGCTGGTGGAAGATAACGAGGTAAACCAAGCTTATGCGCTGCAGATTCTTAAGGCGCTTGGGGATTCGGTTCAGGTGGATCTTGCTAAAGATGGTTTGCAAGCCTTAGAGCAGTTTAAGCGCTTACCGTACGACCTGATTTTGATGGATTGCCAAATGCCACGTATGGATGGTTACAAAGCCACGGCCGCGATCCGTCAAATGGAAAAAGCGATGGGCCGTGGTGCGGTACCGATTGTGGCGCTCACTGCAAATGCCTTCAATGAAGATCGCGAGCGCTGTCTTGAAGCGGGCATGGATGATTATCTGGCGAAGCCTTATCAGCGTGACACCCTATTGTCGATGATTTCGAAATACATGAGCACTGAAATCGACGTTACGCCACAAGATACCCCAGCACTGATCGAAGAAACCGAAATTCAAGGCAGCGAAGCCTTAGACAATGCGACCATCGAAAACTTGATCTCGATGGATCAAAGCGGAGTGTTTTTCAAACAAATTGCTCAGGCTTTCTTGACCAAAGCCGATGAAAACTTATTACAGATTCATGAAGCCATTCGTAACGAAGAAGCCGAAAGCTTGCGCTTAGCCGCGCATTCGTTGAAGTCGAGTTGCTATAACATCGGTGCTCAGACGCTGGCCGAGGAGGCCAAGCTGCTGGAGCTTAAAGCCCGTGCTGGGATTGCCGATGCGTCGTTGTATGACATTGTGCAGCGCTTAGAACAGCAAATGGAACGCTCTAAGAAAGCGTTGAACGACCTTATAGTTAAGCTCTCAGAGGAGTCATAGTGAGCGATCTGCACAGGAGTCATTCGGCAAAAGCGCGACGTCATAAATTGTTGGTTGTGGATGATGACATCACCGCACGTATGCTGGCCCAACACGCGCTCCCCTTAGAGGGCTTCGAAGTTTATGAAGCGCACGATGGCTTAGCGGCTCTGGCGCTATTTGCAGAGGTGCAGCCCGACATTGTCCTGATGGACATTGAGATGCCGAACCTTAACGGTTATGAAACCTGCAAACAGTTGCGTACAACGCCCTTTGGCAAACAAGTCCCGATTTTGATTTCGACAGGCAGTGACGATACGGCGTCGATTACCACCGCGTATGAAGCCGGTGCTACGGATTTTGTGACCAAGCCGTTTAACTGGCAAGTCCTAGGTCAGCGACTTAAAAATCTGATACGCGCAAGTACAACCCAAAGCGAGTTGATTGAGCTTAAAAAGAGTGAGCGCCGCTTGGTCAACTCGCAGCGTATTTCGGGTCTGGGCAACTGGGAGTGGGACGCCCGCACCGGCGAGGTTTATTGGTCGGACCAGCTGTACTTTTTGCTTGGCCAGCGTCGTGGCAAAGTGGAGCCGCATTTCAAAAACTTTTTAGAGTCGGTTCCGAGTTACGAGCGCTTCAAGATTCGCTTATGGTTTCATCGAGTATTAAAAAGCATTGATCAGCATGCGTCGGGTCACCTGTCGCACCATATCATACAAAACGAGCGTTTGTTGGTCGTTAAGCATCAGATTGAATCCACCCGAAGTGATCAGGGCGAATTAGAACTGCTCTCTGGTACGGTATTGGATGTAACCGAGCTCAGCGTCGCCCAGAATAAGATTTGGGAGCTTGCGAATTACGATGCGTTAACCGGTTTAGCCAATCGCAGTGTCTTTAGCCAAGAGCTAGAGCGCGCCATTGGTTATGCGCAAGCCCAACAGCACCAAGGCGCGGTTCTGTTTCTGGACTTGGATAACTTTAAGCGCATCAACGACACTTTTGGTCATGGCTTAGGTGACATGCTGCTTAAAGTAGTGGCGAAGCGTTTGATGAAAAGCGCACGGATGTCCGAGCGCTTTGAAGGCGGCACTAACTTTAAGCATTTGGTTGCCCGCTTCGGTGGAGATGAGTTTACGATATTGCTGCCGATTGTGAAAAACGCCGAAGAAGCAAAACGCATTGCCAAGCGCATCATCGATAACATCGGTCGTCGTGTCAGTTTGGCTGGCCACGAGTTGGTGATCACTCCAAGTATCGGTATCGCGATCTTCCCAGATGATGGCATCGAAGTCGGCCAGTTGCTGAAAAATGTGGATGCCGCCATGTATTACGTGAAGCATGGCGGTAAAAATAATTTTGAAGTCTTTGCCGAAGAGATGAATCAAGCGACAGCACGACGTTTGATGATCGAAAACCAGATGCGCCAATCGATTAACTACAGTTTCGATGGGTTTAGCTTGGTGTACCAGCCGCAAGTCTCGTTAAAAACGGGGCAAATTGTCGGCGTTGAGGCCTTATTACGTTGGCAAAGTGAAGAGCTAGGTGCGGTTTCGCCCGCGGAGTTTATCCCAGTGGCGGAGGAGAGTAACCTGATCAACCCCATTGGTGAGTGGGTACTGAATGAGGCGTGCCGCCAAACAAAAGCGTGGCACGACGAAGGCCTGCCGAACATTCGGGTGGCCGTTAACTTATCGGTGAAGCAGTTTGCCAAACAAAATCTTGAGCAGATGGTAAAAGAGGCGCTGGAGGAAACACAGCTACCTGTACGCTTCCTCGAGCTTGAGATTACCGAAAACATGCTGATGGATGATGTTGAAGGTTCCGTTGATATGCTGCATCGACTGAAAGAGTTGGGTGTATGCTTAGCCATTGACGATTTTGGCACCGGTTATTCAAGCCTGAGTTATCTGAAACGCTTCCCGATTGATCGATTAAAAATTGACCGATCCTTCATCACGCATGTGACGTCCAATCAAGGCGATGCGTCGGTGACTCAGGCGATTGTCGCCGTTGCCCACAATTTGGATCTCAGTGTGACGGCAGAAGGGGTAGAGTCGGCTGATCAGCTCTCGTTCCTGAATGGCCTTAAATGCGAGGAGGTGCAAGGGTATTATTTCAGTAAGCCCGTTGCACCGGATGATCTTAAGCGTCTCTTGCTGGTGAACCAGCGTCTTGGCGAGGTTTAAGCGTCGTACTTGCCAATTTGCCAGCCCATGTTGGTTCGTGTTGAGCCTGGGCTGGATTCTACCCCGATCATCTCATCGAACGTATTTTGATACATCAAATACACGGGCGTGCCGGCAAAGTAGTCAGCGTGCTCGTTAAGATGATCTTGAATCTCATTAAGTGCATTAAAACGCTGAACTCCCCTTTCAGGATGACGTATCCAGACCTTGATATCAGGTAACGATACACTGACCTGATACATCATCCGCTCCAATGAATGGATCTCGACAGCGCTTGGCAATTGGGCGGCGAATCGAGTTTTATATTCATCGAAAGAGCACAATTCAATGCTGGGTACGGTCATCGCATCATCCCTCTGAGGGTTCGTTATTGGGTGGTTAGCGTAAAAACTCCGCACGGTGGCGCTCGCTACTCTTAAACAGTCCGCCAAGTGCCATGGTTTCTGTTTGGGAGTTGGCGTCCATCACACCACGTGACTTAACGCAGTAGTGGGTGGCGTTCATTTGTACGGCCACATCTTCGGTTTCCAGCAAGGTTTGCAGTGCGATCAATACTTGCTGTGTAAGGCGCTCCTGAACTTGCGGGCGCTGCGCGAAGAATCGAACAATGCGATTGATCTTTGATAAACCGATGATGGTCTCTTTCGGTATGTAAGCGACTTTGGCAAACCCATCGATGGTGACAAAGTGATGCTCACAGGCACTCGTGAAGCCGATCTCTTTGACTTTAACCATCTCCTCAACCGCCATCTTGTTCTCGATGAGGGCAATTTTGGGAAAATGCTCGTAATTCAATCCCGAGAAAATCTCGTTAACGTACATCTTAGCAATGCGATGCGGTGTTTCTTGCAAGGAGTCATCGGTCAAGTCCAACCCCAGCATGCCCAGCACTTCGCCCATCAAGCTTTTGATGCGTTCATATTTTTGTTGATCCGATAACTGAACAGGGATCTGAGGAGTCTCAAGACCGAGTTCGATCAGTTGATCACGTACGCGTTGTGCTTCTTTAGATAAAGCCATTGTTTACTTCCATTGAGAAATCAGGTGAGAGGCCAGCGCGTGAGCACTTAACCAAGCACGCTCTGCCGCTGTTGTCTCTTTTGGGGTTTCTTCACAAGTCAGCCAATCGCCGACCACACCGATGCCATCCGTTTCTGACCATAAATAGGGTGTAGGATTCACACTAGGATGCGTTGCGTATAACCAGCGGTGACACCTAAAGTGTGCGACTTCGATGCTCTGGCCAAGCCATTGCTCAAAGGATTCGATCATGCGATTTGCAATCTGATCAGTCGGTACATCCACGTGCTCTTTTGCCCAGTCTTCGTGGGTTTCTAGCTGCCAAATTTGTGAAAAGCCGCCACTTTGATGCCCTGGCTTTGCGCTGTCAAGGATTGCACGGCGCAAACACGCTCCGTTGTCGAAATTCAACAATACCTGTGCGTTTGTATCGACCGGTTTAGATAGGCCTAACAGTGCCACAAAACGTGGGTTTGGCATCAACTCCTCCGCTTTATGCTCAAAGCGGGGGATGGCTTCAAGTAAGTTGGCGGCTTGTGGTGTAGGCGCGGTGATAATCACAGCGTCAAAGTGATCAATAGAGTGGCCTTCTTCATCCCGCAGTAATACGCCTTCTTTATCCGGCCACACGCTCGAAATTCTGACTTGAGCATGCAAATGGGCGTCGGCCAATAAGTGACGTGATAACGCCGACATACGCGGGTTGGCAACCCAAGGATTAAATACCTCTCCGATGCCTTCGGCATGGTGGGTAAGCCGAGCCTCCCAACGTTCGGTGTTAGGTTGTTGCTCTAACCAGTGGGTAAAGATAGGGGAGAGTGGCTCAAGGTAAGGACAACCTAGATCGGCAGCGCCGTCACTCAGTCGACTGCTGGACATTCGCCCACCACTGCCACGGCTTTTTTCAAAAACAGCGACATCACAACCGGCTTTTGACAGGGTGCTGGCTAAATAGCTTCCGGAAAGTCCTGCACCGATGATAGCGATCTTTTTCTGGGTCATTTTTCTATTCCTAACTAAAACCTAACAGGTAATGCATGCGTTTCTTTGCGGTGCGACCGGTTCATTGTTTCAGTATCGTCATAACAGGCTTCAAGCTGAGGTAACCACTGCTCTAGAAGGGCTTCCCGAATGTGAGCTTTTCGACAAATCTGGTAGCACTGGCTTAGCCCTTTGAAGCTCATAACTTGATTGTGTTTGTCTTTTAATAAAGCGGAGGAGGTCTTGCCATCATCAGCAAGGTAGTCGATCTTGATTACATACGGCCCACACGCACTTTGGATGAAAGAGGCCTGTTGAAACCGATGATGCTTAACCGTTGATTTAAGCATGGATACATTCATAGTGATCCCTCCTAGCTTTGCTTATTTACGCTTGGCTGTCACAAAAGGATCACAAATAAAAAACGCCTCAAAGAGAGGCGTTTTTAAAGAGAGTGGTGGTTTAATTTAGGAAAGATTCAAGCGCAGCAAGATAGCCAAAGGTGCCAAGGCCTGCGATGACGCCTTCGGCACGAAGGGACACATAGGAGTGGTGGCGGAAGCTCTCGCGCTTGTGTACGTTGGAGATGTGCACCTCGACCACTTTGCCATCAAAGGCGTTTAACGCATCCAAAATAGCCACAGAGGTGTGTGTAAACGCAGCTGGGTTAATGATAATGCCGCATGCGTTTTCACGTGCTTCGTGAATTTTATCAATAATGGCGCCTTCGTGATTGCTCTGGAAAAACTCGATGCTGTACTCGCTGCCTTCGGCACGCGTTTCGAGCTTCGCTTTTACATCGTCCAGCGTTTCATAACCGTAGATTTCCGGCTGGCGCTTACCGAGTAAATTCAGGTTAGGGCCATTTAAAACGTAGATGCACTTACTCATAAATCTTATCCCTTAAATCAATAGCCGAACAATCTTGGCAGGAAGGTAACGGTCTGAGGCACATAAGGTGATCACAGCCAGAACCAATAATTCTACTAAGAAAAGCGGCAGGATGCGCCGGGAAATTGCACCCATCCCCATATTCGCTATTGAGCTGGATACAAAGAGACAGATCCCCACGGGCGGGTCACAAAGCCGATCATCAGGTTGAAGATGACTACAATGACAAAGTGCACAGGATCAATGCCCAAGCTTCAAAGAAGCTGAATTTGATGTGCATTCCTTCTAGATAACACAGAATTATGCGGCACATGGTGCCGTAGATCATGGCGTATTTGGCGATCTCCTCACTCCCGATGAGAACGGGAACTACTTTTTCCGCACCATCAATGACCCAGAGGCTGTAGAGTCTTTAGTGGGTCGTTTGGATATGGCCGTCAGTAATCCGATGGACTGCTTAGGGAAGCTGCGAATAAGTCATTTCCGTAAGCATTCGGCCAAAATATCTTATTGAAAGTAAAGGATTTAATTATTCGTGGTTGTCGATTGGAGGATTTATTCGTAGCTTCCCTAAGTTAAGCTGGCGCTAAAAAGTCCATCGCCATTAAAACCCGCCCAGTGCGGGTTTTTTTATCCGTTTTATTCGGAATTTTTTGAACGTATCTTCAAGTTTTACTCAGGGTTGTCGCTAATTATTAGAAGAGAGGTCAGTATAAAAAGAGAGTAAGCATGGAAAAGCTGAAGGCTGTGCTTTTGGTCTCAGAAAATGCGAGCGAGCAGGTTAAACGCACTCTGCAGTGGTGGAAGCGTAACACTCAAGCGGATGAAGCGGGCGCGCATTCTGAAGTGGATTGTGTCTTTATCTTTGCCGAGAAACCTGCGTTATTTAAAAGCCTAAGCTTACAAGCACGTAACGAGTACACCGTTGCCGTTCGGGTATTGGTGCTGGATAGTAGCGGTCATGTAAATGTTGATCAGGTGGCGGCTCACATCGCGGTTACTGCATTTGATGATGATCATTTACGTTATATCGAGGCGAGCCTTGATCGCATCAATGCGTTGGATGTACCAAGCGACATGCGTCGTTGGCTTTGTCAGATGGAAACGGTGCCTGTCATCAAAGGCGTCTATCTGTCCCTGATCAAAGCGCTGAAATCCGATGAGCCTGATCTTGATATGATTATCGATTGTATTGGTAAAGATCAGTTTTTATTGATGAAGCTTCTTCAAAGCGCGAATTCGTGTCATTTTTCGAACGCTAAATCGGTTTATGATATTCGCCAAGCGGTGATGCGGATCGGTCTTGAGCGACTTTACTATTTGGTCGTCGTCGTCGGTGTTTTCTCAAGTACGTCTGACTTAGATGAATACAAACGAAGTGCCGCATTAAGCACGGCATTTGATGTGGCGTTTTGGTCGCAGCGTATCGCCATTGAAATGGGCGTTTCTCGCGCCGATTGCGACTCAGCTTACTTAGCAGGGCTTTTGCACAATCTCGGTCAAACCCTGGTGCATGAGAAGGAGCTGGCTTCTCTCAGTTTGGATACGGCTTTCCAGCTATCGACGTGTGAATCTCAAGCAGGGGCTTTCTGGCTGGCGCTCTGGGGGATGCCGTCGGTTGTGGTTGAAGCCGTCGCGCATCAATTTTCGAACAAGTTATCATTCGAGACAAATCCGGTAACGTCCGCTATAAGTGTAGGGCGAAGTGTCGAGTCCTTAAGGGTTTTGGGCATGCCGATGATGAGTTCGCTCGAGCAGTATCAGTGTGAACATGAAGAGGAAGAACAAAAGCTTCATAAGGCCCTAGAGGCTTTGGAGGCGACCGCATTCTAAAACCACCTACAGGTGAATGGATATGACGAAGTTAGGAAGGATTTCTGCACCAGTTCTTGGGTTGTTGCTGGTTTTGTGCAGTTTTTTTGCAGTCGCTGCTGATGAGGATGTTGGTCAAGCATTTCGTCAGCAAGTGATTTCACCCAGTGCAGCGCTTGAGTCACCACCGATCATGCCTGTCAAAATCGCCATTGTTCTGCCCGGTATCCAAGTGTCGGATTACTGGAAACGAGCGATTGATTCGATGAAAAAACGATTAGAGGAGCTTCGTATTCGATACGAGTTGGACATTCGTTTCTCATCTCCCAATGCGAGTGTTTCCCTTCAGGAGCAGCAGTTGCAATCGGTGCTGGCTAAAGAGCCTGATTTTCTTGTTTATACTCTAAACTCCTCCCGTCAGCAGTTCACCGTGGAGCTTTTGTTACAACGTGAAAAGCCCAAGGTCATCATTCAGAATTTAACAAGGCCGATAAAAGAGTGGTTTGACATACAGCCGTTTCTTTATGTTGGGTTCGATCACGAGGAGGGTGCTAAGCAGTTAGCGAATTACTTTAAAGATCGTTTCCCAGAAGGTACGCAATATGGCATTCTGTTCTGGAATCAAGGGGTAGTTAGCGAGCAGCGTGGTCTGACTTTCGAACGTGAAATGGGCAATTACCACACCCTGGTTGATAGCTATTACACCAATGCCAGTCGCCTGATTGCAGAAGAAGCGACGCTTAAAATGGTCAAGTCCAACCCTCGTATTAAGTACATCTATGCCTGTGCGACGGATGTGGCACTTGGCGCCTTAGATGCTCTAAAAGCCCTTGGGCGGGATGATATTGTTGTCAATGGTTGGGGCGGTGGTGCCGCAGAGCTTGAGGCGTATCGCCAAGGCCAGCTGGATGTTGTTTTGATGCGGGTGAATGATCAAAGTGGTATTGCGATGGCAGAAGCGATCGCAAATGAGTATCGTAATACGCCTATACCACTCGTGTACTCGGGTGATTTTAAGTTAATAGATGAACAAACACCCAAGGCTCAATTAGAAGTTTGGATTAACGAAGCTTTTTATTATTCCGGAGCGCCATAAAATCCGATGCTCACACTACGCTTTAGAACGATCACCTTTTTGGTTTTCTTGGCCATGCTGCTGGGGTTTATTGTGGCGTTTTCGATCAGCGCCTACTACACAACCACCCGTATTCTGGAACAAGAGGCGTACCGAGCCTTAGAGCAAAGTAAGTCGGGGATTGAGCATGAGTTTAATGTTCAACTTCGACTCATTGATCAAGATCTATTCACGCTAGCTCAACATCCTGGGGTTGAGTACGATTTAAGTCATGGGGATAGGCAAGGCTTTGAGCGTCGAGCGTTTGGACGAAGTGGTGATCGTATCCCTAAATATCATTTTGCACTGCTGCACTCTTATACGGACTCTAACTGCTGGTTGGTCAAAAACGCATTAATGCCCATGGGTAATACGGCATGTGAGTCGATCTACGAACAATTCAACTCAATGAAACGATCAGAGTGGTCTTTGCTGAAAGTCGCTGATGATTGGTTTTTAGTGAAGGATTTCCTGGTTACCAATGAAGAGCAGAGAGTCATCGCAAGGTTACTGGGCGGCGTGCGATTGTCGCAAAATGATCTCTTTTTAAGCCAGTTATTACGTAGATCTCAATCCGATGTAGCACGAGCAATCTGGCTGGCCAATGGTGAAGCCTTCGCGCATTACGATTTCCCAGGCGTAGAAGGGGGTGACTCTCAAGTACAGCTGATCATGGGGCAACAAGGGTTTGGTGTACCTCTTGAAATGCAATTATTTTCGCAGCCAGGCAGTACGCAATCGTTGATGGAGCAGCTTAAAAAGCTATTAATCATCGGGGCTTTGGTCGGATTGTTCGTCAGCGCGATCGTTGCTGCCTTACTATCAACTGCGCTGGATCGCCAACTACAAAAACTATTAAACTACATCAAGCAATTAGTGGAAGCTCAGGAGACCCGTGTATGGATGCCTGCTGGTATCCGAGAGTTTAATCGCATTGGTTTGCAAATGGGGGATGTGGTTTCTGAATTGGCGAATAATCGTCAGCAGATAAAGCTTACCAATGATCGATTGCGCAAGACACTAAGAGAAAAGCGTTCGATTTTGCATCAACTGATCAGTAGCCAAGAACAAGAACGTAATCACTTAGCTCAAGAGTTGCATGACGAGCTTGGTCAGTTACTAACGGCAGTGCGTGTTGAGGCAACACTCCTTGAGCATCAAGTGTCGATGAACAGTCCGGCGCTTAAAAATACGCACAAAATAAAAGAGCTGGTCGCTGCGATGTACGCGACGGTTTACGATCGTATTATGGCGTTACGCCCCGCTGAACTGGATCATCTGGGTTTAAGTCAATCGATTGCCCAAATTCCAACGCTAGACAGTTTGCGTCAGTCGGGTGTTGATGTGGAGCTTAGGCTAGGTAAGGTTACTTGCCCAACCGGTACCGATATCCATTTGTACCGGATTACACAGGAAGCTCTTACCAATACTCTCAAGCATGCTCTGGCCACTAAAGTCACAGTTACCTTAAAGCAGGATGAGTCCAATTTGGTGCTATGTATCGAAGACAATGGTCAAGGATTTAAGCCAGATATGGTGGTCGAAGTCAGGGCGCCCAAAGGTTTTGGCTTACTTGGAATCGAAGAGCGTTGTGATTACATTGGAGCGTTTCTAAAGATTGAGTCCAACCAAGGAGTCACCTTAACGGTTACATTGCCGATGTCTCCATTTACTCCGGTGATTTAGGTTCAGATGATTCATCTTGTTCAACGGGTTCTGGCTCCTCTTCGTGAGGGGCTATCTTTTGCATATGCAGCTTTAATGAGTGCATTTGCGCATCAACCAATATCCCTCTGTCCAACTTTGAAAGCGCTATTAAGCAGCTTTTGTATTGGTGATAGGCGACTTGAGGGCTTCTAAGTGACTCGCTATCGATAGCATCAAAGATCATGGCATCGATGGCAACCTGTTCATAGCAGTAACGAGAATAGCTTAGAAGATCCCTCAAGGTTTCTGATGAGGCTGTGCGTTTTTTACTTTTAATTTTGAGCCACTGCGCCAATTCTCGGATAATAGCGGCTGAAAACATAGCTTGATTTCGGTCGTGCATCACCGTAAGGGCTCCATCTCGAAAACCTTCTGGTTGAAAACGATTCTGAAGACGTTGCTCTACCGCGGCTAGTCCTTTTTGGTTTTCTTCACTGGGCACGACGGAGTACAGTTTTTTCCACTGTAAATGAATAAACTGCAGTAAGAATAGGTACAGCTCGGAGGTCATTAGTTGAGGAGGGAAGTGGGTAAGAAGATGCGAAGCCTGTCGAACCTCCTGTTTCAGAGCGCTGGTGAGCTGACGCTGTAATGCTCTTTGTTGCTCAAAGTGATTGATAATGTACGCCGCTGATCCAAGAATGATCAAAATAAAAACGATCAGAACGGTAGTTTGGTATGGTCCCATTCGTTATTTCCGTACCCAGATGAAGTAATTGATTCTATAGGAAAAAAAATTAAAAAAAACGGTTGACGCTTTTTTAAATCAAGCATAATATACGCCCCGCATTTGAGGCGAAGCTTCAAGCGCAACGATACGTCCCATTCGTCTAGTGGTCTAGGACACCGCCCTTTCACGGCGGTAACAGGGGTTCGAACCCCCTATGGGACGCCATCCTCTAACATCATGTTAGTCGATGATTGCGGGAATAGCTCAGTTGGTAGAGCACAACCTTGCCAAGGTTGGGGTCGCGAGTTCGAGTCTCGTTTCCCGCTCCAAAGTTTAAAACGTCCCATTCGTCTAGTGGTCTAGGACACCGCCCTTTCACGGCGGTAACAGGGGTTCGAACCCCCTATGGGACGCCATCTTTTCGCTTAATGCGATTCTTTGCGGGAATAGCTCAGTTGGTAGAGCACAACCTTGCCAAGGTTGGGGTCGCGAGTTCGAGTCTCGTTTCCCGCTCCAAATATCTTATCCATCGTAACATTCTTTCCATAGATGTCTGTGCATTTCTGCATCCTGTCTATACTGACTTCAGGCTTTGCTTTTTTGGCCGCTAAGTTCTTATTTACTTTGGGGATGTAAGCTGTGGGGTATCGTCCGGGTCTTTTTCTTTTACTTATTTTGTTGGCAGCAAGTTCGCCTGCAGCTGTTTTGACCGGTGATTGGCATTTTGATGAGTACGGTTGGCGTGGCTTTGCGAACGAGTTGAATGACTTTAGCGGTAATAATCGCCATGGGCGTGCAAGTGAAATTATTGATTACACCCCAGATGGCGCACTGTGCGGGGCTGCTGATCTGACTCGCAGTAGTGCAACAGATTATTTTAGCTTGAATCGAGATGCCTTAGACGGGAGGCGTGATTTCACGATTTCAATTTGGGGTAAAATGCCATCGACGGTTAACCAAGTACAAGCCTTGTTTTCGGCATCAAATAACAATGCAGATAATGAGGTGCTCATCGCTTTTGAACCCCAAAATACGCGTATGGTTCTTTACTTGAGAAATCGGTTCTCTATTTATGTCAATAATCTTTATCCCAATGATGATCAATGGCACAGCTATATTTGGACTCGAAGGGGGGCTGAGAATTGTATTTATTATGATGGGCGCTTCCTTGGTTGCGTTAATTTAAATGATATTAACCCTGTTAATGTTGAGATAAATGGTTTGGTCATTGGTCAAGATCAGAACTCAGTCGCAAGTGGCTTTCATCAATATAAGGATTGGGACGGTTATGTAGATGAACTGTTAATCTTTGACGGTGCCTTAAATACTAGTGAAGCTCAGGCGGTTTATAATAATTATGTCAATGGTCGAAACTGGGATGGCTCCCCTCGTAATTGCGGTGTGCCTAATCCGGTGGCCAATTATCGATTTGATCAGTGCGATTGGCAGGGTGGTCGCGATGTGGCAGACAGCAGCGGCAACGGATTAGACGGTTTTGCGTTGAATGGCGTTATATCCACCATTGATGGTCAAGTCTGTGGATTGGCTGAGTTTGATGGGGTGGATGACTACATCGCGATCCCAGACGATTACCGCCTGGATATACGTAATGAACTGACGGTCACTACCTGGGTGTACGCCCAAGCGCAGGCTTCAGAGCTTAAAACGATTCTTTCCAAAGATACAAACTACGAATTCCACCTTAATAATCAAGGTCAGATTTTTTGGTGGTGGTTTGATGATGCGGGTAATAACCGTACATTAACCTCCAATCAATCGCTTTCATTGAATCAGTGGCATCATGTGGCCATTGCGTATCGAAACGGCATACAGCGTATCTATCTGGATGGCAATGTCGTGGCAGAATCAAACTTTACGGGCGTTCTGGTTAACAATGATAACGAGCTGCAGCTTGGTCAAGACCAGGGCATCGGCGGGCGATACTTAGAGGGTGCTTTAGATGAGGTCAAAGTGTTTGAAAAATATCTATCACAGGAGCTGATCTCAGACATTTTTACCAATGAGGCGGCAGGCCGAAACTACGATGGAGCACTACGCCCGTGTAATTGCACTGAGCCTCCTCGTACGGATCATTACGAGGTCAGTCATTCAGGTTCGATGGTGAGTTGTATGGCTTCGAATATCACCTTTACTGCGCATGAAGCCTCGAATGCGCCCGTTGACGCAATGGATGCCGAAATTTTGATTACTACCTCCTCCGGTAAAGGGGAGTGGCTGAGTGTGGTGTCAGGTTCTGGTGTGTTGACGAATCTGGGTAACGGTCAGGCGCGCTATCGTTTTCCCGATAATGGTGAAACCTCGGTCACTTTGCAGTTTGCTTATCCTGATTTAGTCGGGGCTTCAGAGACGATCAATTTTGATGTCAGCGATGGTATAAAAACGGATCGGCGAAACAGTGCCGACAGTGAAGATCAAAACCTCACCATCAGTGAGTCTGGTCTTATCTTTGATGTACCTGATACTGAGTCATGCCTTGCCTCATCACTAGTCACAGTCCGAGCGGTGCGTTCGAGTGATCAGGCGATGGTCTGCGGGGCGACGATGAATGGCGTAAGAAACGCAAGTCTCTTGTTTGAGTATGTCTCGCCCAATACCGGGAATCAGTCGATGATTTTTGAAAGTGGGGGGCAATCTACCACGCTGCAAAATGGCACGTCGGCTTCTCGGGAGCTCAACTTTAATGCCAATGGCGAGGCGCAGTTTACCGCTGAATACCCAGATGCGGGTCAAGTGCAGTTATCGCTCTCGGTCGAGGGTGAGTATGCGACCTTGGAGGGGAATGATACTTGGGTTGCTTATCCGGCAAGGCTCAATGTCACTGCAAAAACGCCGTCCGGCACGCTCTTAAATAACCCATCGGTAGCGTCGGGGGTAACCTGGCTTGCGGGTGAGCCGTTTGAATTGTCCGTCGAGGCGATGTGCGCAAACGGCTCAATCACCGAGAACTACCAGCCTGCACAAGCAGAGGTGTCTGCTGTGTATCAAGCACCCACCATTGCATCCGGAGGTGCGCAAGGCATCCTGTCAACTCAGTCGGGTAATTTGGCTGTGACCGATCAGCCCCTTTGGCTAAACATCGCGTCCGGTTTTGCGAATGGTCGCTGGGTGGATAGTGGAGCGCACTTTAGCGAGGTTGGAGTAACGGTAATCAGTGCCGAGGATGACAATTACTTCGGTCACTCCATTGCTGCAAGCAGTCAGGTCGTCGGGCGCTTTATACCGGCGTTTTTTGATCTCTCAAGTTCAGGGCCTGAATTCAGTAGCGAGTGCGGGCTGGATCGGTTCAATTATCTGGGTAAGTGGGTGGTCAGTGATCAGCCGGTTGAGCTCAATGTCGTCGCAAAAAATGCCCAAGGCCAAACAACCTCTAACTACGGGGCGAGTTTCTGGAAGCTTTCGGCGGCCGCATCCGATCGTGGTTATCAAGACAGCAGTGGTGTCGCCTCAGCGGTATTGGAGGAGCAGTTGGCCGTTGGGGATTGGTTAAGCACCGATCAAAACTATGATGGAGAAGGTTGGCTGTCGATTTATGCTGATCAAGTGCGCTACCAAAAAGGCGTCACGCCGCAGGTGCCTTTTGCCGGGGATATGTCACTCTTGTTTTCCGCAGCTGATCTTACCGATGGGGAAGGGGTTTGTTATAAGGTCGACAGCGACAGCGACGGCCTATGGAGTGATGAGGTGTGTGCATCGTTTACGGTATCGAACATTGATCTTCATGAGCAGCGTTTTGGGCGCTTGAGAGTAGATAATGCGTATGGCCCGGAAACGGAGTGGGTCCCGCTAAATTGGCTGGTGGAGTACTACACCTCTGCTGGGTTTGTCGTGAATGCCGATGACAGTTGCTCAGTATTTCAGGCATCGCAAATGAGCTTTGTTGATCAAGAGGGCAGTCTTGCGGCCAGCGGAAGTATCAATCAACTATACGCTTATCCAGATGTCGACTTTAGGGTAGAACAGGGTGACGCTGGTCTTGAACTGAGCTCTGGTCAGCAGGCGGGGGCTCAAGGCGTGGTACAGTTAAGCATTGATTTGAGTGCGCTGGAGCACCTTAGGTTTGACTATGATGGCGATGGCGTCGATGAAAACCCCAGTGCGACGGTGACGTTTGGCCAGTACCGAAATGATGATCGTGTTATTTTTCAAAGACAGTATTAAAAAGTGTTGACATGGGGGTGGAGCTCTCTTAATATACGCGCCTCCTCAACGAGGTATGCGTCCCATTCGTCTAGTGGTCTAGGACACCGCCCTTTCACGGCGGTAACAGGGGTTCGAACCCCCTATGGGACGCCATCTACTTACACTCTCTTGTGTGGGTTGATATTTGCGGGAATAGCTCAGTTGGTAGAGCACAACCTTGCCAAGGTTGGGGTCGCGAGTTCGAGTCTCGTTTCCCGCTCCAAAATTTAGAAACGTCCCATTCGTCTAGTGGTCTAGGACACCGCCCTTTCACGGCGGTAACAGGGGTTCGAACCCCCTATGGGACGCCATCTAAACCTTTCTTATTTATCCTTGATTTCCCTACCTTTTACATAGATTTTTGGCTCGGTTGCGCTATAATTCTTGCTCCCTGATTGTCTGTTGTTGGTAGTCTTTTTGTGTCGTATTTTTCCCGTGTAGTGTTGGCAGTATTGGTGGCTTGTACCTCACAAGTCGCTGCGGCTGATGCTGTCATCGTGAATGAAAGCGTCATGATCAATAAGCTTACCCGGCACGAGTTAAGATCCATCTTCTCGATGCGCTCTGTCAGGTGGCCCGATGGTTCGCCCATTCGGGTGTTTGTTTTACCAGATCAAAATATGCTTCATAAATCCTTCGTAAAACAAGAGCTGGACATGTTTCCTTATCAGCTCCGAATGTCGTGGGATAGGGCGGTTTTTAGCGGTACTGGCGCGCCTCCTAGAAAGGTATCCACAATTGAGGATATGGTGACTCGCATTCGAAGCACCAAGGGAGGCATCGGTTACATCAATGATGAGTCAATCCCGTTAGCGGAAGGGGTGAAAATTGTTCAGGTGGACTAAGCATCTGTGGCTCTCGTTATGGCTGTCGAGTACTGCGGTTACTGCATCAGAAAGCACGTCAATGGATTTCTCTTGGGGTGGGTTTATCTCTCAAGGGTTTGTTTACACCGACGATCATAATTTTGCGGGTAACAGCGATGATCGCCTCTCGACCGATTTTCGTGAGGCGGGTCTCTATGCTATTTGGCGACCAACCGCTAGGGTTCGCTTAGGTGGTCAGGTGACTGCGCGTAAGATAGGCAGTATGACGGAAGAAAGTCCTCAATGGGATTACCTAAGCATTGATACGAATGTCATTGATAGTGGGACAGATACGTTAGGCGTAAGGCTTGGTAAGTTAAAACTCAAGCATGGAATCCACAACCCCACCCGTGAAGTACCCTTTGCGAGAAATTCAATTCTGCTACCTCAGTCTATGTACACTGAAGAAACGCGAGATGTCCAAATGGCGGCAATTGGCGGGGAGTTGTATGGTAGCAAGTACGTTGATGATTACCGATTTGATTATTCTTTGTTTTATGGGGATATGCGGCACGATAAAACCACTGAGGTTGTGTTTTTTAGGGAGAATTTGAGTGGTCGATTTGTGGGTGCGGAAGCCTTGATCAGTAACTTTGCTATCAATTCATCAACGGATGCTTGGCGAATTGAAACCACCATAGGTCAGTACACTCCGAGCTACAAAGCAGGTCCTAGAAATGATTTTGGGATGAACAGTGGCGATATTCGTGTCCGTCTATTCGCGCTCGGAGGCGAGTATAATTTAGAGAATGTTTCATTCAGTGCAGAATACTTCCGTCACTATCTCGATTATTCGGACTTAGGGGGTGTATTTGAAGCGGCTGACGAGCGCGTTTTCGAAGCTTACTACGCTCAGGCGAATTGGAGGTTGACCCCTACCGTAAACATGTTGCTTCGATATGATATCACCCACAGAAATGCTAAAGACCCAAGCGGACGTAAGACTGAGGCTAGGTTAGGCGTACCGGCACATAGCATGTGGTCTAAAGACTTGACGCTTGGTCTTGGTTGGCGATTCAGTCCTAATTGGCTTGCTAGAGCAGAAGTTCATCATATCCAAGGTACGGCTAGGGTTCCTGTCGCTGATAACAATCAACAAAACACAAACCCCAACTGGAATATGGTATTGTTCCAACTAGCATACCGATTCTAATCCGAGCGGGCAGGGATGATGAAGCCGTTCTTCTTAAGCATACGCTGGAAAATTCTAATTCCTTTGATGGTCTCCCTTTTTGGAGCCCATCTGGCGATCTTCTGTTACATCAATAACACCTTGGTGACGCAATACGATGCGACCCGGGCGCAGTTGAATGAACGCAACATCAAAGCGTTGGAAGGCTCGTTATCCGCGTCTTTTCTAAAGCAGTTAGAGCTTGCTCAAACCTTATCCTTAGTGGTGGAATCCGATGCCGGTGCGAAGCTTGATCGGGTACAAAGTTTAATTTCCGCCCGTTACTCCTATTTTGAAACCATGGGTATGCTCGACACTGTTGCGATTTACGATGCTGGCGGTCAATTGATTGAGCAATGGGGCGATACCGCTTATCGATACGACCATCTTGTCTTGTCGGCCCTACAATATGAATACCCGGTCCGAAAGTTACACTGCAACCAATCGTGTTACCGCTACTTAGCCGTGCCTTTGCTGAACGAGGGTAAGGTGTCGGGGGTCATTATCTTAGGCCGTGCGGTTCATGACTTAGTGGTGGACTACAAGCAGCTGACGGGGGTCGATATCGGCGTTGCTAAGTTCAGCCAAGATAACTGGCAGGACGTATCCGATTGGGCAATGGACTTTTCGCAACTGACACAGCGAAACCGTAACCTACAAATCTTAAACGCCCTCAGTAAGCAAGTCCCAAACTTCCGGTTTGATGCTTTGTATGAAATCGATGCCTTTGATGGGCGGTATGAGGTCTACATGACCGCCCCTGGTCGTTTTGATTCCGATGATTCCATCTGGGTCTTGGTTTCGGATGCGACCGAACATCACAACACGCTGACCTCTAATCAAAAACTCTTGGCCATTTCCTTGTTCAGTAGCTTTGTTGGGCTTGGTTTGGTGGCTTATATTTTATCGCTTCGGGTGAAGCAGCGTGCTTTGGCGGCTCTGCAGGTGGACCAAGCCGGGTTGCTGATCACCAATAATGACTTTATTCGCGATGAGTTTAATGTCACGACAGCCAGTCTTGCGGATCTTAAGTTGCAGGTCAGCCAGCTCTCGACCGAAGAGAAAGCCCTTGATGATCGACTCGAGAAGGCTTTACATGCGCTTAATATGGAGCGCGAGCTTATCTCGGCGTTGTTCGATACCTCTAAAAGTATTTTGATGATTCAGAATATGGATGGGGTGGTGATCTCCGGTAATGCCTGCGCTGAAACCATCTTTGGTAAAGACGTTTTGCAAGGGGATAAGGGCTTTTCGGATCTGTTATCGATAGATCAGCTCTTGTCTCGACAGGCGGAAGAGCAGCTTCAGCGCCTCTATCTTGGTGTGCAGCGAATGGCTCGGTTTGATACCCAAATGATTCTGGAAGATGGGCGTATACATCACTACTCATGGATCAATTCGATTATCGAAACGAGTCATGAGGTATCCATCATCGTATCGCTTGGTATCGATATCACTGATAAAAAGAAAGCCGAAGAGCGACTTGCCTGGTTGGCGTTTACAGATCCAGGTGTGGCATTGGCCAACCGGGAAGTTTTTCTGGATAAATTACCGGAAGAGATGGAGCAAGCGCGTCTTGAAGGGCGTGGTATGGCCATGATCTGTCTTGAAGTTCAGGGGCTACATACGACCCATAATGTTTTTACCGAGGCCGAGTCGGAAAGTGTCGTTAATGGCATTATGTTAACGATCTCTAATGTCTTACGTGATGATGATATGTTGGCTCGTTTCAGTGACGATACCTACATGATCGTACTGAAAGGCCTGAAAGAGAATAAACACGCTGAGACGGTTGCGCGTAAATTAATCCAAGGGTTCTTAACACCTGTCACCATCGGTGATCACAGTGTGCCTTTGTCGATCTTTATGGGGATTAGTTTTTATCCGGATCACGCTTTAGATGTTGCAAGTTTTGTCAGTAAAGCTGAATCAGCCATGTTTTATGCGAAACAGCAAGGCGAAAATAGCTTTGTTGTGCATAAAGAGATGCCACACAGCCCGTCGGATGATGAGCCTGAAACGACTCGTCTAGAGCGCTTTCATGATGCGGTCATGAAAGAGCAGCTAGGGTGCTGTTACGAGCCAGTAATGAGCTTAACCAGTCATCGACCGGCGGGCTTTTCGGTCAGTCCGTGTTGGACCGATTTAGAGAGTGAGCCGCTGAGCGAATCGGAGTTTGATCGACTGTGCGAAGAGAGTGGTTTGCAGTACCGCGTTAACGAGCAGTTGCTCAAATACGCCATTGAAGAGTACCCGCTTTGGAACAGTATGATTGATACGAATTTGCTGTTAATGCTGCCTATTCGAATCAGACAAGGTCAATTAAACGAGATGTTCCACTTGGTCGAGCAGGCGTTTCGACAAATGCCGGAGCTTACGCGTTACTGCGTGATAGAGTTGATCAGTGATGACATCATCAAGATGGAAGCCGGATTCGAAGACTTAATGGCGCGTCTACATCAGTTGGGGTTGAAGATATCCATTCGTGCAAACGACCGAGTTCGACCGGCGATGTTTATTGCGCATATTCTGCCGCATGATTACATGCGAGTTCCTGTTTCAATGATGCAAGAAAGCGATGAAGAGGATCAGCTCAAATTCAAGAGCATGATGCGCCTGGCAGATGAGCTTGGCACCGTTTATATCGCGGATGGAATAAAGAGCAGTACATGTGAAGCGGCCGTTAAAGAAAAAGGCGCTCGATTGGGGATTGGCCCCTATTACGGAGAGCCCATGACCTTGCAGTCCGTTCAGCTGTTCTTGCAACGCCCTTAAGCTTTGTGCGCAAAGGGCGTTGGTGTAGAACGGTTCAGTGCAATAGTTTTAAGGCTGTAGCGCGCTCTTTGGCGTACTCAAACTCGATGCCTTGAGCTTCGGCTTCGTAACGTCTCTCGTCCAATGCTTGAAACTGCTGAATCTCATCATCCGGCATGAAGTGCAGACACTCCCCACCAAAAAACCATAAAAGGTCGCGAGGCAGAATCGGTGCAAGTTCTGGATAGCGGCGAATCCACTGACCGGCTAACTCTTGTCCAAGTTCTGTGTAAGCGCCTTCCTGTTTTTCCATCGCTTCTAATGTGCGCTCATACAGGGTTAAAAACTCAGCATCTTCAGCGCTCAAAGGGTCATGAGTAAACGGGATAAACTGGATCAATTGATTGTAGCTTTGCTTCATCAAATCGATGTGGAAGGTCAGGTAGGCCAGATCATTTTGCATAACGAACACTCTGTTGCTGTATAGATGGGTGCAGCTTCACCAAAAACACCTAGTTTAACGTTAGAATACGCATGTCTAAAGTGATCAAGTGCAAAGACTGAGGTTTCATGTCAAAAGCGTTATCGATAAACAATCTGACAAAAACATACGGAAATGGATTTGAAGCATTAAAAGGGATCTCCTTTGATGTTCAAGAAGGCGATTTTTTTGCCTTGCTGGGCCCCAATGGGGCGGGCAAATCCACAACCTTGGGTATCGTGTCCTCCCTGGTTAACAAAACCTCGGGCGATGTGACTATTTTTGGCCATTCCTTGGAAAAAGAGATCGCGGCTGCTAAGCGCTGCCTTGGGGTGGTGCCGCAAGAATTCAATTTCAATCAGTTCGAAAAGGTGCAGGACATCATAGAAACCCAAGCAGGTTATTACGGCATCCCTAAGAAGGTTGCGCGTGAGCGTGCCGAACATTACCTCAAGAAGTTGGGGCTGTGGGATAAGCGAGATCAACCCTCTCGTATGCTTTCGGGCGGTATGAAGCGTCGATTGATGATAGCGCGGGCTTTGGTGCACGAACCAAAGCTGCTGATCCTTGATGAGCCAACGGCAGGAGTGGATATTGAGCTTCGTCGTTCTATGTGGTCCTTTTTAACCGAACTGAATAAAAAGGGCACTACCATCATTCTGACGACGCACTATCTGGAAGAAGCGGAAAACCTCTGTCGAAACATCGCGATCATCGATCACGGCACCATTGTGCAAAACACCAGTATGAAGGCACTGTTGCAACAACTGGATAAAGAGGTGCTGATACTCGACCTCAATAAAGATCTGCCAGAGGCGCCGAGCATCGATGGTTATGTCACGCGCCTTCAAGATGCGCATACCTTGTTGGTCGAAGTGCCTAAAAATGCAGGCTTAAGCCTTGTGTTTAAAGCGCTACACGATCAAGAGATCGAAGTGATGAGCATGCGTAACCAATCGAACCGTCTTGAAGAGTTGTTTGTATCCATGGTCGAGAAAAACCTACAAGGGGGGGCACAATGAAAGCCGCTGAATTGTGGGTTGCGTTTTATACCATCGTCAGTAAAGAGGTACGCCGCTTTACACGTATTTGGGCGCAGACTTTGCTGCCGCCCGCCATCACCATGACCCTGTACTTCATCATCTTCGGTAACTTGATTGGTGAGCGTATCGGCCAGATGGGCGGGTTTGATTACATGGAGTTTATTGTGCCGGGTCTGATTATGATGTCTGTCATAACAAACAGCTACGGTAATGTGGTCTCCTCGTTTTACAGTACGAAATTTCAAAAGAACATCGAAGAGATGTTGGTATCACCGGTACCAAATTGGGTCATCCTATCGGGCTATATTGCCGGTGGTATGTGCCGAGGTTTGTCAGTGGGCGTGATTGTGACGCTGTTGTCACTGTTTTTCACCGATTTAAGCATCCATCATTTCTTAATTACAGTGCTCACGGTTGTGCTAACGTCGATGCTGTTCTCGATCGGTGGTTTTGTGAATGCGATGTTTGCAAACTCCTTTGATGATATCTCGATCATCCCAACCTTTGTTTTAACACCACTCACCTATTTGGGGGGCGTGTTCTACTCGATTCAGTTGCTGCCTGAGTTTTGGCAGGGTGTGTCTCAGTTGAATCCGATTCTGTATATGATCAATACCTTCCGTTACGGTATTTTAGGGGTAAGCGATATTCATGTCGGCTTTGCCTTTACAATGATCATCTTGTTTAATGTCGTGCTTTTCGCATTGGCACTGCATTTGTTGAATCGGGGTAAGGGGATTCGTCACTGATGAAAGAAGAACAAGTTCTAGAAGCGTCGCCACTGGGCAGTGATACGCAATACGTGAATCAGTACGATGCCACTTTGCTCTATCCGATTGAGCGGGCACTAAACTGGGAAAAGCGCGGTGTTGATCGCGCAGATTTGCCTTTTCGTGGGGTTGATCTTTGGAACGGTTACGAAATCTCTTGGCTAACGCCCAAAGGTAAGCCTGTAGCACGTATTGCCGTGTTTACGATCGATGCTGCGTCGACTCATATCATTGAGTCTAAGTCCTTTAAGCTTTACTTAAATTCCTACAATCTGAGCCGTTTTGACAGCGATGCTGTCGTTAAAGCGCAGATGGAAAAAGACTTAACCGAAGCGGCGGGTGGGCATGTCTCGGTGGACTTGTATCACCCAGATGAGTTTACGATGCCGGTGACGCTTAACGGCGTTTGCCTTGATGAGCTGGATATCGAGGTGGATCAATACACGCCAGACGCTAGCCTGCTCAGTGTGAACAGTGATGAGGTTTCGTCCGAATCGCTGTACAGCCATTTGTTGAAATCCAATTGTCCGGTCACTGGTCAGCCGGATTGGGCCAGTATCTCAATTCAGTACCAGGGGCCTGCAATCGACCATGCCGGTTTGCTCAAATATTTGATCTCTTACCGGGAGCATGGCGACTTCCATGAACAGTGCGTTGAGAACATTTTTATGGATATCTGGGAACAATGTTCGCCCACACAGCTCACTGTTTATGCGCGTTACGTCCGACGTGGTGGGTTAGATATAAACCCGTACCGCAGTACCGAACAGGGCACGGTAGAAAATACCCGTTTACATCGTCAATAGTCAGTGCCCGACAACATAACCCAAAGGTGAGTTAATGGATGCATTAGAGATGTTACAAAACCGCGTGTCAGCACCGGTTTTGATGGAGCCTGCTCCGACACAAGAGCAACTTCAAGAGATGCTTAAAGCGGCGCGCCGTGCGCCGGATCACGACAACTTAGTGCCATGGCGCTTTTTAGTGATCGAAGGCGAAGCGCGAAACGAGCTGGCCAAGTTGTACCTAAAAGCGGGTAAAGCGGCGAATCCGGATCTGCCCGAGGATAAAGAAGCTAAACTTCTGAAAATGCCTTTGCGTGCACCGACCTTGTTGGTGGCGATCGCAACCGTGCACGATCATCCAAAAGTGCCGGAAGTAGAGCAGGTCATTACGGCCGGTTGTGCTGCGCATGCGGTGGTTCAGGCAGCCTATACGATGGGGCTTGGTGCCATGTGGCGCACTGGTGAAATGGCTTTTAACGACACGGTTAAAGCGGGGCTTGGACTGAAAGCCAATGAGCAGATCGTAGGCTTTATTTACTTAGGTTCCGTGAAGCGTTTTAGAACGCTGGAAGAAGAATCTCTAGATGGCTTGATGACGGCCTGGACAGGGGTTTAACCCCTGTCGTTGTTCAGGCTGGGGTTACTCAGCCTGAACGTGTACATCGACAATCGTGATCGGCTCAACCGGCACATCTCGAAACGGTGGCTTGGTGGTGGTCGGTGTTTTTGCGATCTCGTCCACAATCTCCATCCCTTTCGTCACCTTACCAAATACCGCGTAACCTGGTTGCGGTCCGTAGCCATTTAAGTTGGCATTATCGACCAAGTTGATGAAAAACTGGGATGTCGCGCTGTCTGGATTTCGTGTACGCGCCATCGATAAGGTGCCACGCTTGTTCTTAAGGCCGTTATTCGACTCGTTTTTAATCGGAGTGCGTGTTTCCTTTTGAACCATCTCCGCCGTAAAGCCACCACCTTGGATCACAAAGCCAGGAATAACACGGTGGAACTGAGTGCCGTCATAAAATCCATCTTGAATGTAACGGACAAAGTTTTCGACCGTGATGGGCGCGGCATCATCAAAAAGCTCGATCTCGATTTCACCAACCGAGGTGTTCATCACCACAGTGGGGGCGGCCAAGGCGGCTGACGAGAAGGCCGTGGCAAGTAGAAAAGCGGCAGATCGTACGGTCGTAAACAGTTGCATGGTCTCAACTCCCTATTAAATAACTCTTTCTGTTGCGTGCAGTTTTTGCCGTTTGATCTACTTTTATATTAGAAGCTCATAATTTGAGCTCTGACGCCAATAACGAATAAGGCATAAAAAAAGAAAACGGTAAGCCACTGGCACGGGAACAGAGATGAAGTCGTTAAAAATCAAACACAAAGTGATTCTGTTGGCGATCATACCTTTAGTCGCTCCGATAGTCATCGTCATGCTGATGGTGAGAGCTAAATTAATGGACCTTGGAGAGGCTTAGGTAGAGAGCATCCGACACGAAGTCATTGTAGCTCGCGTAACGCACACACTTTGTCGGGCACATCCAAAGAGATGAACGATCTAGAAGGCAGTCTGAAACGGATTGTGAATCAATTTAAGGTCGAATAGCCTTTAAAAGATGAAAAACCGGCCTTTGCCGGTTTTTTTATGTCATCAGAACCCGTTATGATCCTGTTAAACAGGATCCAACAAGGGCGTATTATGGAAATGCAGTGGGAAAAGCTTCTAACGACTCAGCGATACGGACATGAGTCCTCATCGGCGTATGAAGAAGCGGGGCGGAGTCATTTTCATAAAGACCACGATCGGATTGTGTTCTCCAGTGCCTTTCGCCGTTTAGGACGCAAAACCCAAGTGCATCCGCTGGCCCTTAATGACCATATCCATACACGCCTGACCCACTCCATTGAGGTAGGCAGCGTTGGCCGAAGCTTAGGCATTCGGGCAGGGGAGTGGCTCAGTCACCGACTGCCGCATTGGGCGACCGCCGATGACATCGGCATGATTGTGCAATCAGCGTGTCTTGCTCACGACATCGGTAACCCGCCGTTTGGTCATGCGGGGGAGTACGCCATTCGCGACTGGTTTAAACGTTTTGCTCAATCGGAGTTTCTGGCACCGTTATCCGCAGCCGAGCGGCTCGACCTTGAAACCTTTGAGGGCAATGCACAAGGCTTTCGAGTGGTCACCTGCATCGAAAACCATCTATACGACGGTGGTTTGCGCTTAACCTATCCAACCTTAGGCACCATGCTGAAATACCCGTGGACGTCTGATAGAGCCACCGGAAAAGGCAAGTTCAGCTGCTATTTAACCGAGGTAGAAACCTTAAATACCGTCGCCCAAGCGCTAGGCTTGGTGCCACTGGGTGACAACTACTACTGTCGACACCCACTAACCTATCTGATGGAGGCTGCGGATGACATCTGCTACGCCATCTTAGATCTTGAAGATGCGATTGAGCTCAACATTCTCGACTTTGATACGGTTAAGCCAATCCTCTTTGAATTGTGCGGCGATCAAGAATTGGAGGATGAGATCTTCCAATCAGCAGCGTCGGCGCGTCGTAAGATATCGGCACTGCGCGGTCGTGCGATGGAGAACATGGTCAACTCCGCCTTGATGGCTTTCATCGAACATTACGATGCCATCATCTCAGGCACCTATCAGGGGGAACTATTGGCCGATGGCGATCCCAATGTGAAAGCAGGGCTCGCTAAAGCTAAGCATCTGGCTCGTACCCGCGTATTTCCGGACACTCGCAAAGCGGAGCTGGAAGTCGGTGCCTACAGCTCATTAGGGGTATTGCTGGATGCGTTTTGTCACGCCGTCTTTGAGCAGTACCAAAAAGGCTCGGTGGATGACCTAAGCTATCGCAGCGAGAAAATCATCAGCCTCATGGGGATTCACGCCCCAGGTGCTGATTGGCCCTTGTACCATGCGTACATGCGCGCATTGGATTTTATCAGCGGGATGACCGACAATTACGCCGCTTATCTAGGACGGCAAATCACAGGTCTTAGCCAGTAAGAATTTTTGACCCAAGAGCAGTTATGGCCAGTTTACAAGATCAACTCAGTCGACTCGTTTATTCCACAGAATCGGGCGATCTATGCCCGGACTGTCGTAAGCCGAAAGAGGCGTGCGAGTGCCAATCCCTAGCGGATGAAGCGCGTTTGGAAACGTTGGATGGCATTGTCCGAATTCGACGTGAGACTTCTGGGCGCAAAGGAAAAGGAGTTACGACCGTCACCGGTGTACCTATCGCTCAAGACGCGCTGAAAAAGTTAGCAAAAGAGCTCAAGCAGCAATGTGGTACCGGCGGTGCGCTAAAGGATGATGTGATCGAGATCCAAGGGGATCATCGCGATAAGATCAAAGCGCTGCTGGAAAAGAAAGGATTCAAGGTTAAATTAGCAGGAGGCTAGCATGGCCAAAAAACGATGCCAGCGATGTCAGCAGATCCGTTGGGTTGCGATCTTTTTTGTGCTGGCGGCAATGTTGATGATCTTAATGATCAGCAAGGCCGAAGCAGATATCTACAAGTACATTGATGAAAACGGACGAAAAGTGTTTGTTGGCAGCCTAAGTCAGGTGCCCGACCGCTTTAAGGATCAATTAGAGATTCAAAGCCCCTCTGGCATGGTCAGCAATGTCAGTGAGTTTTCAAAGAACAACACCAAAGCCTCAACCACGATTCGACAGTTAATGTCCGAGCGTCAGTTATCCAAAGCGCTCAGTCAGCTAGAAACCCCGGTGGTGATTCAGCGTAACCAAATTTTGGTGCCTGTGACCGTGACTTATCATGGCTATTCGGCGCAAGTGACCATGCTGATGGATACAGGAGCATCCAGCACCGTGTTTCACGACGATGCGCTGGCACGATTAGAGCCACAGCAAAGCGAAGCCGGGTACGCCAGAGTGGCCGGCGGTGGCATTGTGCGTTTAAGCCAGATTGAGTTTGATAAGATCGAGATTGGGCCTTACAAAGCCAAAAACGCACGCTCCTTGGTGATCAAAAACAAGCAGCCCAACAGCGGTTTTGACGGTCTTTTAGGGATGGATTTCTTGATGAACGTTGATTACAAGTTGGATAAGCAGCGCAGCGTTATTATCTGGAACCCTAAGCGTTACGAAGAGCTCCAGACTTTAGCCAAAGAGCAACCCGAAGGCTAGCGCTCTTCTTCTGCTTCACGTTCGGCAAGCTTTAGGTCCAACGTGGCCTTCAGCAGCTTGAACAAACGAATAGACGCATCGATCTCATCTTTACGGTTGGTTAAGGATTCGATATTAAGGCCCAGCGGAATGCCTAAATGCAGGCACGCTTCAAGGATGATCTCTAGGTTATGACGGCAAATCTTAACCGACTCAGCTAAGGGATTGGGTGCGTTCAGAATGCGCAGTTTGGTGGCATCCGGTACCGAAATACCCAGCCATTCCATAAACTCCAGCGTTTTAGCGCTGCCGCACGGCGTAAACGTCAAAATGATGCGCTTTGGCAGTACGCCTTGCTCTTTGCATGACACTGCATAGCGCGTCAGTAAGTCGACCGTTGCTTGAGCGTTGTAAACGGCTTGTGAGACAAAAAACTCACAACCTTGTTCAGCTTTAGTCATTAAGCGCAGGTGCTCGTCACCTTTTTTCGCGTGGCGCTCCGCAATGGTTACGCCGCCTAGGTGAAAGTCATTTTGGTTATCCGCAAGAGTGCTGTACGCCTCGTTCAGGGATAGACGGACTTCACCCTCGGATGACGGGGAGCCGACCATCACAATGTCACGGATATCGTAGTTTTCCCACGCATCGTTCAACCACTGCTCGAAGTCAGCACGATCGCGTTGTGACACGCTTTTGTAGGTGATCACAGGGTGAGCCGATTTTTGACGAATCAAGCGCGAGTAATCCCGTGGATCATGCGTGTGCATGAAGGGGAAAGGACGCGGCTTGTCGGTTCGGCTGCTTTCGTCCTGAATGTCGTACACGATCAAGCCATCGAAATCGACAGCCGAAAGGCGATCCAAAAGCTTGACAGCGATCTCTTCGACGCGATCCATCGGTGTGGAGTCTTTTGGAGGTGTCGTACCTACAAAGTAAACACCGCGATTAGGATCGGAAAAACGTTGTGAAAGAGATGCGCTCATGATTTTCTGTCTTTTTGATAACAAAGTAAGGAGCCATTCTAACAGTGAATCGATTTCAAGTGATTGGATCAGAAGATGAAATCTTTACGCGTTATGTTGAATATGGCTAATAACCTGTCGTTATCAGATCAGAGCTGACCTCCGGATGGGTCTTGATGGGCGAAGGCTTGGTAAATATCGAGCAATTCGGATTCGGTAAAAGCCACGATGATCAACTGTTGCCCCGGATGAATGGTGTTTGGGTTTTTACCGATCACCCCTTTTTGATAGTTAAACACATAGGTTGTGGCTACCTTTTGGTGAAGACGCTTCCCCAAAAAGGAGCTGGTTTTATCCGCCAAGCGTTCATCAGCCTCGCGCGGTATCAAGGCGCTGATGGGCTCTGATCGATCATCTAAAACGATCCCCTTGGCAAATCGACTGGTCAGCCCGGTTTGTACAATCCCCCATAAGCCTTGGTCATCCCCCTGATTGACCGAGTGCAGGTAGAACACACGTTTCTCATCGGATTCCGGTTCATCTAATAGCTCTTTCAAGCGCACGGTGCGAGCCGGTGTCGTAGCTTTTGGTGTTCCCTGAACCGATTGAGCCTCTTGAGTCGTAGTCTCCGCTGGCGAGCTGGAGTCAATTAAGCTTGGAATAGTGTTGCTCTCGGTGACGACATCCCTTTGGACGCTTTGCGGGGTAAAGGGCGTTAACGTGCCTTCACCGACGCCAAAGCTGGTCGCATCGACCGGTGCGTCACTTGTCGCAATGTCAGCTTGTGAAGCTGAAGAGTTGGGTTGTGCGCTGCTGGTAACGGGGGCTTCTTGAGTGGCTGCTTGGCTTGGAACCCATTCCTCAAGGAGAGCTAAATTCACCTGATCCGCATCCGGCAAGATAATGAGTTGGTCATCGCTGACAAAATGCTGGGCTTGCGTGGCTTCTAATGGAATGCTGGCGTTACGCTTAAGGGCAACGTCGAGTTGTTTGGCGAGTGCACGTTGGGTTTCGTTGTATTCGGCCTCAAGTGGCGTTGTTTCGGTGGTACTTGAATCAGCTTGATCTGTGGTTGGGCTATCGGAGCCTGAAGTGTTTTGACTATCTTCGGTTGGGTTGGAGGCCTGATTGCTCTCGCGCTCACTTGAGATCGCATGTTCGACGTCGGGCTGATCGGTTTTATGTTGGGTGTCATCGTGAGTGGTGTATGAATCATTCGTTTGGGCAGAGGCGATATCGATCTCAGGCACCGGGCGATTAAGATAAATACCGACCCCCAGTGCGACAACAAGTACCAAGCAGAGCAAAATAAGCCGTTTCATACCCACCTTCTTTATTCTGATCGTTAACCTCGACTCTAGATCAGAATGGACCATGAATAAAGAGTGGTTGAATAACCGAAAAGAATGGGCAATAGTGTTTATGATCTTTCGAGTTTTTAAGAGGTACGCATGGGGCAAGATCACAACGCATTCTTCGAAGCTATGCAGAAAGAGGGCGTAACACCCATAAAACCTAAGATTCGTCAGCAATTGGCGAAAGCAAAAACTGATCAGGACTTGGCCGATTTACGCCGAAAGGCCGCGGTCGAGGGTGATGATGAAGAGGGACTGTCACTCGCCCCAATAGAGTGGCTTAATCCATTCGATCCTTTGGCATGGCGTCGAGACGGCGTGCAAGAGGGGGCCTATCGTAACTTACGATTAGGCCACTATTCGGTGGATGCCCGTTTAGATCTGTTCCATCGAACCCCAGAACAAGCCTTAGACGATGTGAAAGGCTTTGTGAAGGAGTGCATGGACCATAATATTCGAACGGTATTGATCAATCACGGTCGCAGCAAAAGTGCCGAATCCAAAGCCAATAAACTCAAAAGCTACTTAAACCGATGGCTCAAAAAGATGCCAGAGGTGATGTGCTTTCACTCGGCGTTGGCTCAGCACGGCGGCACAGGTGCCACCTACGTGTTGTTGCGCAAGAGTGATGAAGCCCGTCAAGCCAATTTAGAGAAACACCTAAAGCGGCGTGGCTAGCAAGCGCGAGCGGGTAGATCCTTTATGAACAATTGATAACCCGCTTAATTTGTCACACTCTGTTCAGTTATCTACATTTAAAGTATCAGGGGGTGGCATTAGGACAGTTCCGTTTTTTTGACTGTCATAGAAGTGGGGGAAGTTAGGTTGTATTCACCTGAAGAGAAAAAACGGTATCCGTTTTTATGGATACTGTTCAGTTCGGGGCTTTTGCTCCTTTTGTCCGTGATTGCTTTTCAGTCAACGAGAAGCTTTGATCTGACCAGTGTAACGATCATCGCTTTGGTGATGGCTGGCCTAATCACGAACTTCGTGTTCTATCGTTGGGTGCGTATCTCCTCGGTGCATATGGACCAAGCGGTGATGAACAGCCCGCTCGACCCCATTACTTTGCTCCCGCAGCGCGATGCCTTTATGACGCATCTTCACAATGAATGCCGTCGAGCGGTTCGGGAGTTTTCGCCGCTTGCAATGATTGCAGTATCGACCAAACCGGACACCGTATCCGGTCGGGACCTTAAAGTGCTCTCGTACGCCTTAAAGCAGATCATTCGCCGCCCCGGGGATTTGATTGCCAGATACGAGGATGATCTTTTCATTTTGCTGCTGCCAAACACCAATGAAAACGTCGAAGCATTGGCCAATCGCTGCCTTTATGCGTTAGATAACGCCGGTACCGGCATAACCAGTGAATTGTCGGTCTGTGTGTATCAGCCCAATATTGAGCTGAATCACGAAGATGTGCTCAAACGTTTGCTGAACTTGGTGGATGAAAACCGCAAAAAGCCTGATGTTCGAATCCTATCAGACATCGAGCCTGTGTTATCCTCAGCTGTCTTTCAGGAACATTGACAGCCATCACCCATGCATCGTGACACATGCCTTGAGCCATTGACCGACTGGTTAATGGCTCATCAAGCCGCTTGTACCCGCGGGTTTCTCTGGATCAAAGTGTCCCCCTCGGACTCTCTTGCGGATTGGGTTGTGCGTTTATCCCGTTGGATGCTCAATACCCAAGCCGTCTCTTCATCATTTATTTATAGTGTTATCTCAGATCGTGAGCTGGATAACCCGGATGTTGTCTGCAGCGCTAAACACGCGCAGCGATTGCTCGGCCAAGAGTTTGATTTAGTCGTATTTGATGCCTTGTCTGGCTTTAACCCCGATGCCTTAGCGCAGGTGACCGGCACCGTAAAAGGCGGTGGGCTGTTTGTGTTAATCTCTGCTGATCCGGCCTCGGATGCGTTTTTTGATGACCCAGAGAAAGCTCGTCTGACAGTGCATCCGTTCACCGAGCAAGCGGTGGGTAATACCTTTTTAAACCACATAGCGCATTGGCTGAACACGGACCCAAGCATCGCTGTGTTAAATGCTGCACAAGATAAAGCGACTCCAAATGGGACGACGGCTATTGAGCGCATTCCAGCGCTTTCACAAACACGCCGAGACGACGCTAAGTTCCGACTGTTAGAGCAATCTAACTGGGTAGCGGATACTTTCGGCCATGTAACCTGTAACGAATCTTCTGTGCATGTATTGCTGGCCGACCGTGGCCGAGGTAAATCCTCCGCGTTGGGGTTATTGGCAAACCAGTTTCATCAAGCCGGTTATAACCTTCTTGTTATCGCGCCCAGTAAAGCGGCAGTAAAGAGCGTGTATCAGCACGCGGACCTCCCTGAGTCGGTCATGCCGTTTATGGAACCCAGCGCTTTGTATGAGCGATTACTGGGGGAAGGGCGGCCGTGTGATGCTGACCCAAAACGCATATTGCTGGTGGATGAAGCGGCTTCGATTGCGCCCTTTATGTTGGTGCGTTTTAAAAACAGCTTCTACCATGTGATATATGCCACAACCGTTTCTGGATATGAGGGGACAGGGCAAGGGTTTCGATTGCGCTTTTTATCGCTGGCCGAGCAGCAGTGGGGGGCGCAAGTTTCGTACTTAAACCAGCCCATTCGCTGGGCGGAGGGTGATACTTTGGAAAGGTCCATCCAACACGGACTCTTTTTGGATCACGATGCTTGCGCGAGGGACAGCCAAAAGGAATCAAGCTTTGTGACGTCGGTAGAGATAAAAGCACACGCGAAAGAGGATTGGCTAGAAAAACCGGAGCTCCTTAAACAGTCGGTCGCCTTGCTGTGTGAAGCTCACTATCGAACCACGCCTGGGGATATTCGGGTCATCATGGACAGCCCTAATGTTCATACTTGGGTTGCGATGCACAATGAGCAAGTCATAGGGGTTGCGGTGATCGCTCAAGAAGGCCCGATGCCTGCTGATTTGTGCGAGTCCATTTGGCAAGGACGTCGCCGCCCTAAGGGGCATCTTTTCCCACAAACCATGATTGCCCAACAAGGCTTTAAAAACGCCGGTATGCTGACCTATTGGCGTGTGGTGCGCATCGCTGTGTCCCCTGAACATCGGCAAGCCGGGGTTGCGAGCACCTTGATCGAAACGCTGCGGGAGGCCGCAAAAGCCCAAGAGGTCGATGTGTTTGGTGCCAGCTGTGCCATCACCCACGAGTTGTTCGGGTTTTGGGAAAAGCAGGGCTTTCATTTGTTGCGCCTAGGCACTCAGTTGGATAAAACCGCCGGTGGTTACGCAGCGCTTATGGGGCAGGCGCTCAATAGCTATTCTAAACCGATGTTAGAGGGCTGGTGTCGATATGTGCGTACCAGCTATACGCTCAAAAAGTCGGTGTGGTTGGACTACCTAGAACCTAACCTTGAAAAGAGCCTAGTAAATCACCTCAGTCACTTTAAGCCGTTACCGCTGGATCGCGCTTTTTACGAGTGGGCCAAGTCGCAAGTGTCGGGGTTTGCTTATCATCACCGCAGTTGGGAGTCGAGCTTGTTCCCGATCATCGAGTGGCTTGAAGTCCTCTCTCATTCACGGCTTCTTCAAGAGCTGACTAAAAGTGCGAACAGCAACCCACACTCTGGCTTAGCCTCGCCAGACAAAGCGACCGTTAAGAAGCTTCGTGAGGCGATGGCGGCTGTGTTGGAATCCATGGAGTCCAGCACGCCACAAAACGGATCGGTTAGTCGGTCAGCTGAGCAATAAAGAGTTGGCCTGGCACCTCTGCCCCGGACTCTTTTCTTAAGATAAAGCGCTCTGTATGCAGGAGTGTAAACCCAAGCTTGTCCAAATCCTGCTCAACGGCCGTGGGCTTATGGGCAAAGCGCCCATTACTTTGGAGCTCTAACGCGCTGTTTAGCTGATCATTGGCTTCGATCGAAAAAGCGATCACACCGGTACTCTCTAAAAGACGTTTCCAATGCGTTAACACCGGCGGCAACTCACCCAAATAGATGGTGACATCCATTGCAGTGATCAGGTCAAACGGTGTGTCGCTACTGTAGTCCATCACATCACAAACCAAAAGCTCTTGGTAACACGCTTTTTGCTGCGCGATGTTGATCATCGCTTGGGACAAATCGATACCGATCAAATGCGCTTCTGGGTAACTTGGTTTTAAAGCCGCCCCCACTAAGCCGGTACCGCAGCCTGCATCTAGCCAACGCGTGATTGGCTTTTGGAGCGTGTTTTTCCAAAGGGTGGCAAAGCGCTCGGGAAGATCATAGTTCAGCGTTTGTTGAAGGCGTGTCTCAAACTCGCCCGCATGATGGTTGTACAAGGTTTTAACGTATTCGGCTGGGACTCGAAGGCTTTGAGTCCCACTTAACGCATCGCTTAGGTGTTTCGCGCGAGGATGATCGGGTGTGCGGGTTAAAACGCACTCATAAAGCAGTTTAGCCTGTTTAGCAAAACCCTCTTCGGCGATGTAGTCGGCGATGTCCAAAATGGCCGCGTCGGATTCCATGGCATGGATCACGTCCATAATGGTCGAAGTTTGATCGCTGATCAGACCGTTAAGCGCCCACTCGTTAAGCCAATCCGTTGAGTCTTCATAAGGCTTTGCCATCAAGGTCGTAAAAGCGGTTTGATGTTGTCCTTGGTGGCGAAGCGCAACGGCCAGTCCTACGTGGGCATCCGATAGGCTGGGCACTAAGCGAAGGGCCGTCTCGCAATCCGCTGCCATAGAAGGCCAGTTACCGATCAGCTCGTAAACGTTGGCGCGGTTGCAATAAAAAAGGGCGTTGTCACTGACCTCCTCTAAAGCGCTGTCCAGCGCTTTGAGTGCCGCCGAGTAATCGGCCAGATGTGTATTGGCAAGGCCTAGATTATTTAACGCTTGAGCGCGCTCTTGCGCATTACGGGCGGTGGCATGGGCACGGTGCAAATAGGGCAGAGCCTCTTTGGTCTCTTGCAACGATATGTTGATTGCTCCCATTAAGGCATTTGCCTGATGGTGGTCGGCGCTCTGTGATAGTATTTTGTTGCAAATAGCTCTGGCTGGACCCAACTTACCTTGGTTGAGTAAATTCAGTGCTTTGCGTACCCATTGATCCTGATTCATGCCGGATGATCGTGCCTAACTGTGCGATGATGAAAAAAGGCTATTGTAAGGCCCGTGCCTTAGATGATCGACAAAAAAGAGGACATCCCGTGCTAGGGAGCGAACTACCTAACGAGCAGGTGCTCATTAAACTGGCTAACCAGACCATGCCTTTTGGTAAATACCAAGGCCGTTTGTTGATTGATCTACCTGAGCCATACGTGTGCTGGTTCGAGCGAAAAGGCTTTCCCAAAGGGGAGCTTGGCGAGTTGCTGCAAACGTTATATGTGATCAAACTCAACGGATTAGAGGGGCTGGTGCGCCCACTTAAGCGCTCATAAGTAAGGGAAGAACCGCTATGACACCTGCCGTTAATATGGCTCAAAAAGCGAAGATCGCGTTTCAAGTACACGAATACCACCACGACCCGAAAGCGGAATCCTACGGGGAAGAGGCCGCACACTTACTGAATCAAAACCCAGCACAAGTCTTTAAAACCTTATTGGTGAGCCTTAATGGGGATGCTAAGTCACTAGCGGTCGCGGTTGTGCCTGTTGCGGGTTCGTTAAATTTAAAGGCCGTGGCCAGTGCGTTAAAGGCGAAGAAAGTTACGATGGCAGACCCTGCCATGGCGGAACGTGTCACTGGTTATCTAGTGGGTGGGATCAGCCCATTGGGCCAGAAAAAGCGATTACCGACGGTGTTGGACCAATCCGCTTCTGCGTTTGATACGATTTTTGTCAGTGGCGGAAAGCGTGGTTTAGAGATCGAGCTTTCACCGCAGGACCTTCTCACTTTAACCGCCGGAACAACCTTTGCGGATATCCGGCGTTAAAGCGGGGCGTTTAAGCCCCATTTTATAGGCTCGATTAGCCCGCTTTGCGCTGCTTTTCGGCCATCATCGCTTTGCGACGCGCGTGCTTGTACTCAGCCGCTTCAATGCCGTGCTTATTCAGCAACTTGTAGAAGTCCGTCCGGTTACGTTGCGCGATACGTGCTGCGTGGGTGACGTTACCCTCGGTGACCTGCAAAACTTGAATCAGATATTTCTTCTCAAATTCGGCACGGGCATCGTTAAAGGATGGGATGACGTCTTCTTGGTTGGACGTTGCGTTCTTGACCAAGCCTTCAGAGATAACAGGGCTGGAGGAGAGCGCGACGACCTTCTCGATCACATTCTCAAGCTGACGCACGTTACCGGGCCACGCTTTTTGTGCCAGCAAGTGCAAAGCCCCAGGGGAGATGTTACGCACCTTACGGTTATGCTTGCGTGCTGCAATCGACAAAAAGTGACGAGCCAGTACAGGGATATCTTCTGGGCGCTCATGAAGCGGTGGTAGTGTTAAGTTAACCACGTTCAGACGGTAGAAGAGATCCTCGCGGAACTCGTTCGATTGCATCGCTTGTTCAAGGTTGCGGTGGGTCGCCGAGATAACGCGTACATCCACAGGCACATCATGGATGGCACCGACAGGGCGAAGCACACGCTCTTGAAGTACACGTAAGAGTTTTACTTGAAGTTGAATCGGCATATCGCCAATCTCGTCCAAGAATAACGTCCCGCCTTCAGCCGCTTTGATCAAACCTTGATGATCATTGACCGCGCCAGTAAATGCGCCCTTGCTGTGACCAAAAAGCTCACTTTCCAAAAGATGCTCTGGCACTGCAGCACAGTTGATCGCCATGAAAGGGCCATCTGCGCGGGGGCTTGCGGTATGGATGGCACGTGCCAGTAACTCTTTACCGGTACCACTTTGACCCGTAATCAGAACGCTAACATCGGATTCGGCTACGCGATGGGCCTGATCCAGCAATTGCAGCATGACGGGGCTTTTGGTGATGATGCCATCACGCCACTTAGTTTCACGACGACGTTCTGCAGACACCAGCGCAGCGCGTACAGTATCCAGCAATTGAATCTTATCGATCGGCTTGGTTAAAAAGCCAAAGACGCCTTGTTGGGTGGCTGCAACCGCTTCGGGGATCGACCCATGCGCTGTGATGATGATCACAGGAACGGCGGGCCATCTTTGCTGCACGTGTTTGAACAGCGTCATCCCATCCATGTTGTCCATCAATAAATCGGTGATGATCAACTCAACTGGGTTGGATTGCAGAGTTTTAAGTGCTTCTTCCCCGTTACGAGCAGTAATGGTCTCGTAACCCTCGGAGATAAGGCGCATCGAAACTAACGAGAGTATGTCCTCGTCGTCATCGACAAGAAGAATACGTGTGAGTTGCGTCATTCCTTAATGTTCCTCACGTTGTCGTGTGATTGCTTGCTCGATCTCTGTTAGCGCATCAATCTGCTCTTGCAGTTTTTCCGTGGCCTTTTTGGCATTGATGTATTGTTTGCTAACGACTTCCGTGGCTTCGAGCTGCTTTAAGTTTGCCTGAGTATGTCTGAACCTAAGATAAAGATAACGATCAGCATAACAGGATTTGCTGGGCAGCAAAGGTAGCTGTTTGTATAAACCCAACGCTTTTCGTAAATATACCGGATTTGTTGTGTCGCTGCTGTACAAGTTTGCCTGACGAGCAGGCTCATTTTCCAGCCCTTTGATCATCGCTTGTTTTTGGGAGCGATCAGCCAAAATATAGGTGTGCTCATCATCTAAAAACTGATAAAGCGATTCGGCTTCGATAAAACACTCGTTACTGGACGGTGTTTCAGAAGCGGCTTGGGGCTTAACCAACTGGCAGCCGGACATAAAGGCGAGGGCAATCGTGGCTCCGCCGAACACTAAAAACTTCATACTGGCTTCAATGGAATCCTTAATCGGAAAACGATACATCCCTTTTTGTTTTCAATGAGGTCTAAGTCGCCCTTCATTGATCTTGCAGCGTCCCTTGCGATACTCAACCCGATTCCGGTCCCCTTGAGTGAACCAGAGCGACGCTTCGATCCTTGGTAGAAAGGTTCGAAGATACGCGTGATGTCTTCTTCAGAAATGGGGTGGCCGGAATTACTGACATCTAACATAAGAGTGTCGCGATCGATTTTGGTTCCGACCCCAATCTGACCGTTCGCATCCGTGTAATATACCGCATTTGAAATCAAATTGTTGAGTACTCTTTGAATCATTGTCGGATCCGACTCAATGGCAGGATAAGTCGGTGGCAAGGTGACGGTGAGTTTCTTCTCTAAAATCAGCAATTGGTGCGCCGAGATGGCGTTTCGGGTTAGGGCCGCTAAATCAACAGGCTGGGTCACCGGAATGTAAGCTTGCTGCATTTGGTTGTAATCCAACAGCTGCTCGATCAGGCGTTGCAGGTTGATGCTGCTCTTTTTAATCAAAGACACCACGTGGGCTTGTTGCGGGGTTAATGGCCCTGGGATCTCCTCTTCAAGAAGATCGGAACCCTCACGCAGGGTTGTTAATGGGGTTTTTAATTCGTGCGAGATGTGGCGTAAAAACTCGCTTTTGCTCTTTTCAAGTTTACCAAGCTCGTTTTCAAGCCAGTGCAATTCAGAGGCAAGCTGTGTGATCTCGATCGGGCCTTTGAGCGGTTGTTTTGGCAAAGGCTTACGTTGGCCGATCAATTTAATGCGCTCGATCAAACCGGCAACAGGTCGGGAGATCAAAATGCTGAAGATCCAAATCAAAACAACTGTCGCTAAAACGAGACCGCCGGTTTGCAGCCACAGAGCTTTTCGGGTCAGGCTGTATTTGTCTTGAAGCTCTTGGAATCGCTCATTCAGCTTTTCATGATTTCGCTCGCCAAGCTCCCGGGTTAGAACCGACAGGTCGTCTACAGGTGCTACCATTGGGTCGGATTCAAGGGTGGTGAGCAGGCTTTGCAGTCGATCAACCGCCACATCCCCTTCGCTGATAAAGGTTTGCACCTTGAGCGCGTTTAAAAAGTTGGTGATCTGGTCGCTTAGGCGCTCTTCGAGCGTCTCGGACTCAAGAATACGATATTGGTTTGTGGTCCGCGTGATGTCTTCGGCGTAGCGTTCCAGCATACTGCTTTGCTGGCTTAGCTCCAGCGCAATTTGGGTCTGCTGATAACTTAAAGACAGCTGGGTGTCCAACACATCCGTTGTTTTATACAGGATAAACCCCAGAGGGGTCAGTAAGAGCAAAAAGGCAACGAGTACCAGTCTTTTTAGGGATCTGGGCTGCCAGAAATCACTGAATGCCATAAATCATTTCGCTTTGAATTTTCCGCAGATTATGCAGTGTTTCCCGTATAAGGTTAAGCGGGCTAAGGCAGCCCGCCCGGAAAAGGAAGGTAAATGAGCGTTTATAACTGTATCAAAGACGCGGTTTTCTCGAGACGTTGGGCTTGATTGGGTTCACGAGTCAGGTATTCGTGCAGCTCTTGTTCGCTGACATAACCGTTCTTGTTCAAGTCCATCTCCAGAAAGATCTCCGCTAGGTTTAAATCCTCCATCGCTTCAATAAAACTGAGTCTGTGGTCATCATCCTGATCTAGTTGGTTGATGATGCGTTTGGCATCTATCCTCTCCTGATGCGTTTGATCTTCATTAGCCGTCAGTGAATCAGATTGGGCTAAAGAGGTTAAAACCAAACTGCTCAGCAGCGCCGCACGGTACAACATCCAAATCTCTCTCCATGTCTAGCAAGCCGAAGATCTGTATCAAAATGCATACCATTTTTTGACAATACATTTTAAAACAATGACTTATTATTGTTTTTTGGTTTGGAGGGGGGGGTTATAGAAAGATGAAAGGTTGAAAGTGTATCTAAATAGGTACTCCATAAGGCTAAATAAACTAAGTCCTTATAAAACAAGGGCTTATAGTGTATCTATTTTGCGACTATCGGGTTTGAGGTATGGTAGGAATCGTGGTTAACAGAACTTTGACCATCTTTTTCAACGTGCCTTTCTCAGGCTGGGTAGCGCTCATGACACGCAGGCCCCACACGCTGCTGATCAAGGTTTTTGATAAAGTGCGGCAGTCCGCATCGTGGGCGATTTCACCGTTTTGGCGGGCTCGGATCAGCGCGTTGAACAGATGACCTTCCATCATTCTGAGATAATCGGTGACTTTATCGGCGACGATAGGGTCATCATCACGAAACTCAAGAAGAGTCTTTACCAGTAAACAGCCTTTGCGATCGCTGTCGGTTTCCATCTGGTCGGAGATGCGTTCAAAAAAGAGGAAAATACCGTCGATGCTTTTTGTCTCTTTTTTAAGACAGTTTTCAATGCGAGCCAAACTACGATCGGCATAAGTGTCGATCACCTCCATAAACAAACCGCGTTTATTGTTGAAGGCACCGTACAGAGAACCCGGTTGGAGTTGGGTTGCATCAACCAAGTCGGCAACCGACGTGGCGTTATAGCCCTGTCGCCAAAAGACGAGCATTGCATTGTCCAGCACTTCAGAACGATCAAAACTGGCTAGTCGTCCCATCTGGTAAACCCCCACGTATCACTTAGTAACAATGTGGTTTATTATAAACGCCATTCTGAAGGGAGTCTGCGTTAAATGAAGTTTCGTTGGGGTATTTTTGGATCTGTGTTGCTGGCCGGATGCCAAACGTTACAGCCGGTATCCACCCAAGACCGTTCTTACGAGTTTGTCCGCGGAACCGTCACTTACCAAGGCGGCGTTTACTTTTTAAAGCCCTGTTTTAGCCAGAACCTTCGACAAATCAAAGACGTACAAGGGCTGGTGGCCGAGCGCTACCGAGAGCAATCCCCATTATCGCGTTTACCCATCTACATGGAGCTGTGGGCGTATCAAGATACCCAGCTGCAGTGGCATGTGGATTCGGTCAATTTAGCGGGTGGCAGCTCCCAAGCCTGCCAAGTGTCGTTGAACAACATACAGTACCGTGCCGCGGGCCAAAACCCGCCTTGGCGCGCCGATGTCACCGACAGCACGGTACGGGTCGAGATCTTAAACGAGCTTCGTAACTATCAATTCCCCAATGGTAATACGAGCAGCACCAGCCGCCGCTGGACAGAGCAGATCACCACGGGCAATCGCACCCATGATTTGAGCATGCAATTTTTTCAGCGCTCTTGCTACGACGAGCTAGGGGCGTGGTATCCGCTTGAGGCGGTCGTTAATCTGGACGGTCGCCGTTTAACCGGCTGCGTACGAGAGGGCGATGTCATGAATCGCTCGTTACCTGGGCGCTACAGCAATGGCTTAAACCCGGGCGAGGCGTTTTTGGTGTTGGATGTGATGAGCAACGGCACATCGCGCCTATCGGTCGATTATCGCAACGGAACGGCGCTGAATGTATTTACCGGCACATGGCGCTGGACCCGCACCGAAAAACTCGCGCTGGAGTTTACCGAGCTGAATGGCCGAAATCAGCAAACCATCTTGCTGCTGAAACACCGTTTAGGCGGCGGTTGGGTGCCGGATGGCTTTAATGATCTACTCGGCAGTGCTCAGGTAGAGCTACTGCGCTCCGAGTAGTTGTGTTAAGCCTAGTCGCCTTCTAACAAACGATCCCGCGCTGCGTTTACTTGGCTGGCGAGCAAGTCACTGCCACCGTGGTCGGGGTGGATCTTTTGGATCAGGCGCTTGTGCGCATCCCGTATCTCGACTTCATTTGCGCCATCTTCCAATCCTAAAATAGACAGGGCCTCTTGACGGGTTAATCGATGACTCGAGGGTGTTTGAGCCGATGCGCTAGGGCGCTTTTTCAGGAAGGGCAATAAGCGCATCAAGAGCCATCCCCACTTGCCAATAAAGGGCAGAATGGCCAGCACTAACGCAATAAACCACGGCAAACGACCGCTGACGGTAAGGATCACCAGTAAGCCAATAATGGCGCTGATCACCAAGGTGATACGGGCTTTGCGTTTGCGTGCAGGCGGTACGCTTTTGTACCACAGGGTCAGTGCAATGGTGAGAGCACCCAGCACTATCAATAAAAATGGGCTCATGCCTACATCCTAATCATCGGTGTACGGTATCAGCCCAAGTATACCTTATTGGTCGCCCATGTAGCGTTCGCGCTTTTTCGGTTTAATGTGCGTTAAATCGACCATCACTAAGCCATCGACGCAGTAGTTAAAGTCGGCATCCACCCCAAAATCCATAAACCGGACACCGCCTTCCTCGCACAGCTCTGTGTATTGCTTGTACAGGGTCGGCACGGTGGCACCAAAGTAATCGAGTTGCTCTTTTAGCTTTTTAAAGTCGGCTTTGATGTCGTTGCCATCAAAAAACTGATCCAACTGAGTCTGAACATTGGCCGAAATACGGTAAGGCGTAAAGGCTTGGGCCAGATTCTCTTGGTCGGCGTAGTAGTGCTGATAAAACCAGACGATCAGGTCTTTCGCGGTTTTCGGGTAGCTGTTGGATAGGCTAACTGGGCCAAACAGGTAACGCACATCGGGGTTCTTTTTAAGGTAAGCACCAATGCCATACCAGAGGTAATCTAAGCTGCGTTTACCCCAGTATTTGGGTTGCACAAAGCTTCGGCCAAGCTCAATCCCTTGGGCGAAAAAGTGCTGCATGCCATCGTTGTACTGGAACAAGGTACTGCTATAAAGCGGTTTGTCGGCCTCGTGCCAGTGTTCGAACGACTCGGCTAGGCGATAAGCGCCAGCGATTTCGAGCTCCTCGTCGTCCCATAAAATCAGATGACGATAGTAGCTGTCGTATTTATCCAAGTCCTTATTACGCCCAGTGCCTTCGCCGACACAGCGGAAGGAGATTTCGCGAAGGCGTCCCACCTCCTGAATCACAGCCGAATCGGGTTGATGATCAAATAGGTAGATCTTTTTACCATCCACCGTCTCGCCCAACAGTTCGGACTGCTTAAGCTCCTTTTTGATCACTTTTGGGTCTTGCGGGTGAGCAATGGTTTTTTCGGTGGTGAACAGCGGCTTCTTGCCCTTAGCGATGCGATACAAGTGCTTTTTGAGCAGCTTGGCTTTCTCGTTTAGTGATAGGGGGATGGCATCAATCTGATCAAACGGGATCGGCTCGCCCACACGCATTGGTAGCGTTACCGAGCGTTTATTAAACATCTCGTTGGCCAGTAATAAACCCGATAGGGATTTATTCACGTAGGACATGCTGTAAAAGAGGGCCGAGTTTTTACCCCCGACAAACACCGGCAAAATCGGTGCATTGGCTTTTTTTGCAAAGCGCAGAAAACCGCTGTTCCAATGGCTGTCCTTGATGCCTGTCATCCCCGCGCGGGAGACTTCACCGGCTGGGAACACAATGATCGCCTCTTCACGGCGTAGGCTTTCGATAATGCGGGCAATGTCGCGCTTAATCGTGGCTTTACCTAAGTTATCCACCGGCAAAAACAGCGACTCTAGCTGACTAAAGTGGCTTAGCACATCGTTGGCCACAATGCGCACATCCCGACGTACCTCCCCAACCATCTTTAACAAGGCTAGGCCATCTAACGCCCCTAAAGGGTGGTTGGCCACAATGACCACTCGGCCAGTCGAGGGGATGTTAAGGCGGTCTTTGTGGCTTAGGGAGTAACTGAAATTGAAGTAATCCAACACGCTTTCGACAAATTCAAAGCCGATGGTGTTTTCGTGCAGCTCCAGAAAGCGGTTGATCTCCTCTTCGTGGATCAGCTTACGCAAGCAAAACAGTGCGGTGTTTTGCAGTGTTTTCGGTTTCTGGGTAAAGGATGGGTACTTCTCGGTAATAACGCGTTCAACATTAATCATGGAGGTTCTCAGATGGTTAACCAACATGGCAACTGTATGTCGGTTATGTGAAGCCTCGCTGACGGAAGGGTTACGGTTTGATGACAGGTTGGGGTGTGGATAATTTGGTAAGCTTTTCTGGGTGTAGATACAGTATATTTTATGTTCAGGCACATTATGGCACGATTTGTCGTTAAGCTATGCGCGATTTCTGTACTGGACAACCATAGGTTAGGATGTAAAATCAAGAAGATAGAGTTGTACACAGGGAAGATATCGTGCCACCCATGGAAGAATATTGCGCATGCGCGTTTTTCTACTTTGCACTTTCTCGCGAGTCTCTGTTTTTTTATTAAAAAACAATGTGTTATGTCGTTTTCTGACTTTTGGGTAAGGAATGATATCGCGCATGCGCATGAATAAACTGTTAGCCATACAGGGATAGTACATGAATCGTTTTAAAATAATTATTGATAGTGCGCTCAGTCTCTACTCGAAATGGAAACTTTTTATTCTCGCTTTTTTTGTGTCAGTTAGTCTAGGATTAGGCTTCTTTCTATTTGGTCCCTTTATAACCTCAGATGCCTACGAATGGTATAAAACAATCTCCGCTGCCAATCCTTTAATATCGGATCTTGTCGATGTTCAAGGCATGATTGCCGATAAATTAATCGCTAGTACGGTTCCTTTGTTTACAGTCTGGACCTTAGTTCTAGGTGCCTACTGCCTAGATAAAAATCAAATTCGGATAATCAACGAGAGTTCCAAGTACCTTGCGTTTTTTACGGGAAGCACAGCTTTCATAGTGCTTTCCCTTGGAGGTACTCTTCTCGGTATATGTCTTTACGGATTGACGGAGCTTGGCTATAGCAATGCATTTTTAGTTGCAACAGTATTTGCAGTTATGGTGGTCGGATGTGGCTTTCTTATTAAATCTGCAACTAGGCCAGAGTTAAAGGAAAATTCAGCCCTCAATAAATTAGCTAGTTCAATGCTAGTAGTTTGTTTTTTACTAGCTATATCTGCTTATGTCTATGGCCTAGTCAAAGATCCAATTCTCTACTGGAATGTAATACATGAAGCATGTCAAATGGCTAACAAGTGCGTCAATTAGGACGCTCGCAAGCTCGCGCCAATTACGCATGCGTTATGACTCATCGAGGTTTTGATGGAAACTTATATTTTTGCAGCCTTAGACGAATATAGTCATGCTGACCTAAACAATATTGAGCAGTATCTGCTGGAAGAAGATAACTTTTATGAGGTTGTTCTAGCAGATGATGAGCAGCTTCAAGTATTGCTTGGTTTGTTAAAGATCGATGACCTTAAGGTGGAGCCACTGCCAGGTAATGACTATTTTCAAAAGGTCATGGATTTTTCCAATAACTCTCTACCGAAATTGAGCCAAGATGAATTTGATAGTCTCTATGCAGAGTGGCTTCAAGCTACGGGTAGAGAATCGAGCATGGATGAATACGGTCAGCTTGTGTTCTTACTAGGCCAGTATGATAATTTCAACAGAAAGAAATGCCGACTAGCGTTGCATGCAAAGTCATAACAAGTGACTGTGGTGCTTAGTCAATAGTTTTAAGCTGTTTTCTCACGCCACAGCTCCTCGTTCTTAATCATGGTATTTAGGATGACG
>NZ_JBSWXK010000013.1:0-121398 GCF_056160565.1 Neptunomonas sp. ABH4_499
CCTGAAGGGCAAAAAAAGCGGGTTTTCCATATTCGAACCGCATTATAAACCACTATAAATCATACGGTTACGTTTTTTTCAGGGGCGACTATGTAGTTGATTGTTTTTGTGGCAGCGTAGCGACCGCCACCAAAACAAGCGACGGAATAGACGTCAATTTGACTGCCTTGTTAGCACTTGGATATATTGACCTGAACTACAGCCACATAAGCAACACGACCACCGCGCCACCATGTACCTTTAGTACCAATTTTAAGCCTATTGTAGTGATACTCTCTGCGCCCCGTATCTAGAATCCACATGTTGGCAAAACCTTTTTTCGGTATATTACCAGGCGTGGTGTCCCGAATAACCTGACCTTTACTATCGAGTATTTCAGGCCAAATCATATGTATACCTTCAACCTGGGGATTATCACCATCGTAGAGGAAATCCACCCTCATTCCTTGACCCGGTTTGGCATTCTGAATTTCCTCAGCCAAATCTATTTCATACTCAACTACGAAATCAGGTTGCCTTCCCGTCCGTTCTTCGTAAGGTATATGCTCTTCATTCATGTGTAGTGCTAACGCCCAGTTAAGCGGCGAAGCGCGAAGCGCTGCGTCCGGTGGCAACCGCAGGTTGACACGAACTTGAACCGCTTGTTAGGAATATAGCTCTGCAAGTTATTCAATATTGACGAAAGCTCCGTTTAGCTCAGTTTCACCTTTTTTACATGAAGGCTCTGCCTGACCCGAACTAACTACAACCTCACCTTCCTCCTCGTGGGAGCTGGTTGATACTAAAGTCATTCCTTCTCCAGCAGTGAACACGGCTTGCTCACCGGACAGCCAATCCCAATTTGGCTCCACCCCTATCGGAATTTGATTGATTTTCTGAAATTCTTGTAGCTCATGAATACTGGCAGGCCATCGCTCCAAGCCACAATAGAATAATGCCGAGAGCGAAATTGCCGCTGTATGCTGAGCCGGAATCTCCGAAAAGGGTAGCTCTCTGACTTCAGCAGCCGAAGCGCCTGTTACACAGATTGAAAATACAAGAACGATATTTCTAAATGATTTTTTCATATCTATTCCTAACGCCAAGCTTTGGGGCAGCCGGAACGCAGTGTAGGCTGTCCCAGCCGCGATAGCGGCGACAACAGCGCCTTGTTATGCGATTTTTGATACGTATGCACTGGCATTATTTTTTGGCTGAGGCAGGGTGTGCCATTTTCATATAGACACCACCTTGGTTAAGCTCGGCTAGCATCTGGTTTAGCCGTTTTTGTTTTGTGGCTTTTTGCTTTGCCTGGTTGATCCAGCCAATGTAATCATTTTGTTGGTAGGCAGGCCGGTCATGGTAATCTTTCATCAGCTCATTCTCCTCTAATGCCTCTTTCACAAATGGAGGCATTGGATGTCGATCTCGCTGTAATTTAGAAAAGTCTTTCGCCATTGTTCAATTCTTCATTGCGCATAACGCTTCAATCAGCCGCCGCGTTAGCGGTCGGCTGGATTGACTTGTTAAGTCTTTTCTTGGGATATATTTGAATTAAATTATAGGTAATCTCACCAATTACTTTAGATACCCTCGACATTTCCAACTCTTCATTCTTTATTAATGGAGGTATGTAGAGAACACCGTCTGTAACCCCTGACGCCGTGAGATAGTTTAACAACTGCTCAGTTCCACTACTAAGAATTCGCGAGACACCATGGCTCGGGTTCTTGATTTCAATGACCAGCTTTTCTTTATCTCTCTGTAGGAAAAAGTCCGCATAATAATTTCGACCATTTTGTTTCCTCGAAATTGAATATTCTGGAAATACATTTATATCTTCAGCGAGGTTATTAAGAAAAGCTGTTAAGGAGCCAATCAACTCGATCTCTGTGATCCTTGGAATTGTAGATCCTGATGTTTTATCAGGTACTTCTTTCGAAAATGAAAATAGAAGTTCAACAACCCGATCTATTAGAGGCTTGCTTTTTGCACTTTCATCTTTAGTAGGAGGTGAGGTCTTAAGTTCATTATCCTCTTTATCATAGGCTCGTTTTTGAGCCATTTGATCTAGCAGTATATTTATAAATGCAGATATATTAACTATTGCTAGGAAAGCCTCTTGCTCTGAGAAGTAGAGTTTATAATCGTGGGTAGACTTATTTCTCCACTCTGTTCGGTAGTTTGTAAATAACTGGAGAACTCGTTCTTTTAAAACGTCATTTTCTTCAAAGTATTTTTCAATCTTATGAGGCGTAATTCTATTTGGATTGCTTCCAGTAATTATTCTGTACGCTTCTTTTAGAGCGCCTTCGAAGGCTTGGTTGCTTCTATAGATAGCGTCATTGAATAGATAGTCATCTCCAGACTTACCATTTTCATAGTGTCTTTCCGCAATTTCAATATGGCTGACCACACTTGATACTCCTCTATCATCTTCGGATGTAGAAAAATATTCAGCCTTATCTTTTAGTAATTTCAATAAGTCCACGATACTCCCTCAGAGACTTAACAGTTTATTCATGTGCATGCGCGATATCATTCCTTACCCAAAAGTCAGAAAATAACATAACACTTTGATATTATTGGATTTAAAGAAAAAACAATAATCATAATGGGAACAAAAACGTGCATGCGCATATTCCTTCCATCACTGGCACGATATCTACCTTGTGCATAACTCTATCTTTTTGATTCTACAGACTAACCTAGGGTTGTCCAGTACAGAAATCGCGCATAGCTTAACGACAAATCGTGCCATAACTTGCCTGAACACAAAATATACTGTATAAAAACACAGTATTTAGTTGATTTCTATCCACAAGGAGCGTCGGATGAGTCAGAGCCCTTTCATTCAATCTATCCAACGGAACATGCGTCTCAATGGCTATAGCCTAAGAACAGAAAAGACTTATCTGATCTGGATTCGTCGCTTTATTCGGTTCCACAATTTAAAGCACCCTTCCGAGATGGGGCCAAGCGAGGTTACACAATTTTTGACTTACCTCGCCTCGGAGGCTGGTGTCTCAATCAACACCCAAAAAACAGCCTTAAACGCCCTATCATTTCTTTATAACAAATACCTTAATCAACCTCTGGGGGAGCTGCCCTTTCGAAATGCGACTAAACCTCGCCATTTACCCTCGGTACTTACACCGTCCGAAGTATCACTAATTTTGAAAGCCTTATCTGGACGAGACCTACTCATCTTCTCGCTTCTATATGGCAGTGGTTTACGTATTTCTGAATGTCTCCGCTTGCGCATAAAGGACATTGACTTAGATAGACATATCTTAACGATTCGCGATGGTAAGGGCGGTAAGGATCGGACGACGATATTAAGCGCATCATTAGACGGATTACTTAAGGAGCAAATCCATCGGGCTATAGCAATACAACGCGCTGATAATCAGCAAGGTTTTGGCCCATCCTTACCTTATCAATTAACCAAGAAGTACCCACAAGCGATAAAGCAGTCCAATTGGATGTTTTTGTTCCCTTCAACCAGCATCTGCCCTCACCCTGTAACAGGTGAACTGTGTCGTCATCATTTACACGACTCTGTTCCTCGAAAGATTTTAAAGCGCACTCTTAAAAGCGTTGGTTTAGAAGACAGATTTGTTTCTTGTCATACTTTCCGACACTCCTTTGCCACGCATTTACTAGCTAGTGGCCGTGATATACGCACTGTACAAGAGTTGCTAGGCCATAGTGATTTAAAAACCACGCAGATCTATACCCATGTTTTGGGTACGCATTTCAGTGGTACTGTAAGCCCATTGGAATTGATGCAGTAAAATTAAACACAAAAAAACCACCAACGCCTCTCAACGATGGTGGTTTCTGTTTTCACAAAGCTAGCTTATCCTTTAATCACCGGTGTATCGCACACGACATCGGCGTTTTGTGCACGGTGTCTTAGGAAGTGATCCATCAGGACAATCGCCATCATTGCTTCGGCAATCGGTGTGGCGCGGATGCCGACGCATGGGTCGTGGCGGCCTTTGGTGACGACTTCGATGGGTTCGCCTTTGGCGTTGATGCTGCGGCCAGGTAAGCGCAGGCTCGATGTCGGTTTCAGCGCGATGCTGGCTGTAATCGCCTGTCCTGTGGAGATCCCCCCTAAGATACCACCAGCGTGGTTAGAGCAGAAACCTTCTGGAGTCATCTCGTCACGGTGCGTGGTGCCTTTTTGCTCGACAACCGCAAAGCCATCGCCAATCTCGATGCCTTTTACCGCGTTAATGCTCATCAGTGCGTGGGCAAGTTCGGCATCTAAGCGATCAAAAATCGGCTCGCCTAAACCGACCGGTACACCTTCGGCGACCACGGTGATCTTTGCGCCAATGGAGTCGCCCTCTTTGCGCAGCGCATCCATGTAGCTTTCCATTTCGGGAACGATAGCCGCATCTGGCGAGAAAAACGGGTTCTGGTTGACTTGATCCCAATCAAAGTTGTTGTCGTCCACTTTCAGTGGGCCTAATTGGGATAGGTATCCGCGAACCGTAATGCCTTTGCTCGCTAAGAATTTTTTAGCGATACCACCTGCCGCTACACGCATGGCGGTTTCGCGTGCGGATGAGCGGCCGCCGCCTCGATAATCGCGAAAACCGTATTTATGGGTATAAACGTAATCCGCATGTGCAGGACGGAAGGTATCCGCAATGTTGGAGTAATCTTTAGAACGCTGATCGGTGTTTTGGATTAATAAACCAATCGAGGTCCCTGTGGTTTTACCCTCAAACACACCGGATAAGATTTGCACCTCGTCCGCTTCGCGACGCTGAGTCGTGTGGCGCGATGTGCCCGGTTTACGGCGGTCTAAATCCGCTTGCAGATCGGCTTCGGTCAGTTCAATCCCCGGAGGGCAGCCATCAATGATACAACCCAGTGCCGGGCCATGGCTTTCGCCAAAGGTGGTAATGGTGAAGAGTTTTCCGTAGCTGTTACCGGACATCGTGTAAGGCTCTCTTATTCACTGCGTTTTAAAGGCGCAAATTATACTGTGTTTCGCAGGCGTTGTCAGAATCGATCCCGATGGGGCATCAAGTCCTCTTTGGTGATGGCAAACACGCCATTACCGCCGTTGGGTAAGTCCACCCAAATCAGCGGTACGTCGGGGTATTGCTCCATTAAGTGGACTTCGCTGTTACCCACTTCGACCACCAGCAAGCCGCCGTCGTTTAGATGATCACACGCTTCGCGAAGGATGCGTTTGGTGATGTCTAACCCATCCACGCCGGAGGTCAACGCAAGCTCAGGCTCGTGTTGATACTCATCAGGCATGGAATCGAAGTCTTCCTGATCTACATACGGTGGGTTCGAGACGATCAGATCATAGGTTTGCCCAGGCAAAGCGTTAAAGACATCACTTTCAATCGGGAAGACCCGCTCGGTTATCTCGTGCTCGGCGATGTTCTCCTCGGTCACTTGCAGGGCATCGGTGGAGATATCGACTAAATCGACCTCCGCCTCTTCAAAGGCGTAAGCGCAAGCAATCCCGATGCAACCGCTACCGGTGCACAAGTCCAGTACACGTGTGACAGGGCCTGGGCGCAAAAAAGGTGAAAATTCGGTTTCAATCAGCTGCGCAATCGGCGAGCGCGGGATTAACACGCGCTCATCGACTTTAAAGGGCATCCCCATAAACCACGCCTCACCGGTAATGTAAGGCAAAGGACGGCGCTCGATCACACGCTCGTGAACAAAATCCAACACGCGCTCTTTTTCGCTGATCAAAAGTTTGGCATCTAACACCGCAGGGTCACTGTCCCATGGAAGGTGCACGGCACTTAACACCAATTGGGAGGCTTCATCCCACGTAGAAACATGGCCGTGTCCCAAATACACACGATGCTCGTTCATGTAGGAACAGGTAAAACGGATAAAATCGCGCAGCGTGTGCAGTTGATCGGTGATGTGTGCTTGATCTTGGCTCATAGGGTTCGGGATAATAGTTAAAAACTGTACAGGGCCACACAGTTTAATGAGTTTCCCCTGCTTTCGCCACGATTAGAGACCGACGCAATGCCAAAACCAACGCCACCGAATGCACCTGAACTCGATTCTGATCAGGATCTGTCGTTTACCGATATGATGCAGGATGTGGTGCGTATAAAAAGCGATAAGGTCGAGCGCAAAAACCCAACCCGTCGGGAGCTACTACGCAAAGGCATTGGTTTGGATTACCACCGCGAGCAAGCCAGCAAAGAGGAAGAGCGCATCATTGATGGCCTCTCCAGCGAGGCGGTCGATATCGTCGATTCCGAAGAAGAGCTATTATTTGCCAGCCAAGGCGTGCAAATGAGTACCCTTAAACGCCTGAAAAAAGGCCATATCCACTGGGAGGCCGGCATCGATCTGCATGGTATGACTGTCGATACCGCCCGCGATGAGTTCAGTCAATTTATGCGCGATGCTACCCGCCAAAGTTTGCGCTGTGTGTTGGTGATCCACGGTAAGTCCTACTCAGGTTCTGGACGTGAGCCTGTCTTAAAATCCTACGTGAACGATTGGCTTAAGCAGCTACCCTATGTGATCGCTTTTGTATCGGCCCAACCTCAGGAAGGCGGCACCGGCGCGCTGTACGTGCTTTTAAAACAAAACAGAGCAAAATAGTCTGTTATTCTCTTTACGATACTGTCATGTTCACGTAACTTAAGGCCCCTTTTACAACCAGTTGAGGTATTCCCCAGTGATGGAAAAAGCGTACGCCACGATCATCGAGCAACTTGGCGAGGACTTAACCCGCGAAGGGTTGGTTGATACGCCAGCACGCGCTGCAAAAGCGATGAAGTATCTGACCAAAGGGTACGATCAATCACTGGAGGAAGTCGTCAACGGTGCTCTATTCCCATCGGATAACAGCGAAATGGTCTTGGTAAAAGACATCGAGCTGTACTCCCTGTGCGAACACCACTTGCTGCCTTTCATTGGCAAAGCACACGTAGCGTACATTCCCGATGGCAAAGTTGTTGGCCTATCCAAGATTGCTCGCATCGTGGATATGTTTGCGCGTCGTTTGCAAATCCAAGAGAACATGACCAAAGAGATCGCCGAAGCGATTGAATCGGTAACCGGTGCAAAAGGCGTGGGCGTTGTGATCGAAGCCAAGCACATGTGCATGATGATGCGCGGTGTTGAAAAGCAAAACGGTTCGATGAAAACCTCGATGATGTTGGGTTCATTCCGAACCAACCCAGAAACCCGCGCTGAGTTTTTAGCCCTGCTTAAATAAACTTTTTGCTGAACACATCCGTGTTTAACAAGAACAAAAAGCCCGATCTGCAATGATCGGGCTTTTTCGTAGGTGTGGGTATTAATGCTTTGCAGGCAGGATTAATGTGATCGACTCACAGCGTGATCCATATCTTCGTCGTCTTCATCTTCTGAATCGAGGCCTTTTCCTTTTAGGATCGATTTCGAAGGGTGCTCAACATTAACATGAGCATCTGGGACTTGCTCCCCATCAAAAGGCAATACACAAGGCAGATAAGCACTGAACCGCGCACCATGAGCAGCAACACCTTCGTGGGTATCGGTGACTTCTATCCGCCCACCTAACACCTGAGTAACTAAATGATACACAATGTTTAACCCAAGCCCTGTGCCACCTTGGTTTTTAAGCGTGGTGTAGAAAGGATCAAAAATATAAGGCTTTTGCTCTTCCGAGATGCCTAACCCATCATCTTCCACTTGAATCAGTACCTCGCCATCACCCACCAACGCGGTGGTTAAACGGATCTCGCCGCTGTTGCCATCTTTGTAGGCGTGCAGCATCGCATTTTGCACAAGGTTCTGAACCACTTGCCCTACAGGCCCTGGGTAGCTGATCATAGTGATCTCCTCTTGGAGCTCTATTTTCAGCTGATGCGGAGTATTTTTGAGCAGGTTTTTCATCAAAGCCAATACGTCATGTACTTCACGCACTAGGCTAAACTCACGCTGATCCATGCTCGCGCGGTCAGCGGCCACCTGTTTAAACTGCTTCACAAGCGTTGCGGCTCGCTCAAGCCCACGCTCACAGATTTTAAAGCCATCTAACTGATAATTTAAAAACAACTGCCATTCTTGCTCATTGGCAGGCGGGTTGCGCTGCCCTTTTTGATGTTCCAGAACACGGTCGTGCATCGCCCTTACACACAACATCGACGAACCTAACGGGGTGTTTAACTCATGTGCGATACCCGCAACCATTAACCCTAAAGAGGAGAGTTTTTCTTTTTGCACCAACTCATCTTGGGCCAGTTGTAAATTGCTATACGCATCCTGAATTTTCCGATTTTGATCGATCAGTAATCGTCGGCTCTGCTGCAGTGAAATACGACTCTTAGCTAACAGGTAAGCAAAGAAAGTAACTAAGATTAAAATAACCGAACCAATCGGACCGTACTTTTTAGCAGCGACCCAAAACAGGGATGGTAAATCGTTTTTATGGGCCAATAAATACCAATTAATGGATTCAACGACGGCAGGGTCTGTTTCAAAATCAATCTTGTGGATCAACCAAAGCCCGTTATCGTTAATAAAATGATCATCAATCGATGTCATCTGGCTCATACGTTGCCACTCATTGGGGAATTCAGCATTAAACCGCAAGGTTTTATTGTCGAACATAAAGCCCCACGTTTTATCCGGGTCTCGGCTTTCAAGCCAATAGCTGTCCTGGTTGATCAGCTCTAGGGATTCCGTCAATCTCAAATGGCCTAGCATGGCGCTGCCATCTAAATTAAGCACCACTGTACCGATGCGCTCCCGCCCAACATAGACCGGCGCAACCGCCCGAATCGTAGGGCGATATGGCACCTCAATCAGACCTTTTTCAACATTAAGGTCCATCGGCGTAAGGTAGATCTCATGCGTTCTTAGTTTTTGCCCCTGCTCTACGTAAAACCGATTACCTTTATTTTGCAGATCTTGATTGATGGTAATGCCATCCACATTTCGATCGATACGGATCTCTTCAATCCCTTTTGTATTGATCAAGCGAATCTGAAAATACTGGGTATGGGCCACGCCAAAGCTGAAATAGAGATCCTCTAAGCGCTTGGTGCGTGTGTCGGGTGTGTTACCTGATTTAATGTATTCCGCCACCGTCATATCACGGATATAACGGATATGGTCGATCAACTTTTGCAGTGATTGATGTAAAAAGTTACTTTGAACATACACATCACCAGCAAGCTTTTTCTCGACTTCCAATAAATTCTGCTGATAAGACTGATTGATTAATAGCAATGTCCCTAACGGGATGATCAACCACCACGGCAGCACATACAGAGCCAAGGTAGCGTATCGTTTTCGCTTTCTTTTTTGTTCTTTGTTTGCGCTCATTTACTACCGTCCGCCACCGAAAGGAGCGGTCAAGATTCACTTTTTTGAAAGCGCTTTGACCACTCGAAAAATTCATCTAAAGGCATTGCTTTTGCGTAGTACCAGCCTTGTGCATACTGACAGCCATGGGCTTTCAGCCACTCGATCTGGGATGCGGTCTCAACACCTTCTGCAACGACGGTCATACCGACACGGCGTGCCAGCTCAATGATCACCTGAGCCATGGCTCGGCTTTGTTGACTGGTTTCCAAATCTCGCACAAACATACGATCTATCTTTAAATGATCGGCGGGCAGTTCAAAAAGATAAGCTAAAGAGGAAAGCCCCGTTCCAAAATCATCGATCGAGACTAAGCCCCCAACTTCACGAAACTGTGACAAAACCGTCTTCGCTTTCGAGAAGGACTTCATAACCGAGGTTTCAGTGACCTCCAAAGCCACGCGGCGCATGTCTACCTTGGAGGCTTGCATCACCTCGATCAGTGTTTCAACGGCATTTGCGGATTCAAGCTGTCGCGCCGATAAGTTGATGGACACCACAAAGTGATCCAACTTAAGCGCTTTAAGCTGACAAAGCGCCTGCACCACACGGTGTGTCACACGTTCACCGATACCATGTATATGGGAGGACTCTTCCGCCAGCGGTATAAACTCATCGGGCGGAATATAGCCTTCATCAGTTGGCCAGCGAATCAACGCCTCAGCGCCATAAATCTCGCCCGTATCCAGCAACATCACCGGCTGAAAATGAACTTCCAGCTGGTCATGACTGATGGCGTTTTCTAATGCGCTTAAGGTCTCGTAGCGCTTAACCGCAAGACTCTCAACCTCGGGGGAGTAATCAAAAACACTGTTTGGCCCCATCGTTTTTGCACAACGCAATGCCGCTAACCCAGCACGTACAAGATCCGCTGGCGAATAGCTGCTGTTTGACAGCGAAATCTCGGTAAAGCAGGCACCCAAATGGTGGAAGCTTTGGTCAATCTCGAAGTTCTCTTTAAATAATGCGCGTACTTTGCCAACGCTGACATCATCGTTTGAGCCAACAATAGCAAAGACATCCGACTGCAAACGCGCGACCATGTTGTAAGGACTAAAGTTCTTTAATAACCGCTTCGCTACCGCTTCAAGCACTTGATTGCCAAAGCCAGAGCCAAATAAATTATTCAAAACGGAAAAGCCATCTAGGTCTAATAGCACCAACTGGCTATGACGGGCGTTACCGAGCTTTCGATAAAGCCCAATTTCACGCAGCAGTGCGCTGCGGTTGGGGATGTGCAAAAGCTCATCTTCATACGCGACTTTATCCAGCTTACTGACCAACGCCACATTACCAAAGCCTTTCGAGGCATTGGCCGCAAACACCTGTAGCAAGCCTTTTTCGGTATCGCTCAGTTGACGCTTGGTTTCTACATAAACCGCAAATTCGGCCAGGGATGCTGACTCTGGAAAATACAGAACTTGAAACTCATCCGAGCTGATATTGCGTCTCTGTTCAATGGACTGCAACACGGTCTCTTTAATCGGCTCAATCGGTAATTCATAAACAGTTTTGTTAACGAAGCCCGATAAACGCCCACATGCGCCAATGATTATTGGTCCTCGAGATTGGCCGTTTGCAGCGATGCTTAAATTTTTGGTTTGTTTAACACACACCAAGCCCTCATTGGGGACATGGATCAGTTTTGCGATCTCTTCAAGGGTTGCGATAGCAATGTCTTGCAGCTTTCGCATCCCCTGCAAGCGACTGCTGGACTCGATGATCAACTGCAAACCCTTTCGCGCAACCGCAAGGGTCATCAAATTGTGATAATTGCGAATGGCACCGGTTAAAATATTGACAAGGCCACGGTGCATTAGGTCTGATTTGAGACAGTAATCGGAAAGGTCATATTCCTGCATCACACGGTCGATTGGCGCACGACCTGGCTGACCTGTAAGCAAAATGAATCGTGTTTCAGTAACGCCCAGTATGTCCCGAACCGCATTAATCAAGCGAAGCCCGGCATCCTCGGTTTCCATAACCACATCGACCAACACGACGGCAAAATCGTTTCGTTGTGCCAAAAGAGTCGATGCTTCTGCAAATGAGCCTACGCGCTCCAAATGGATGGGTTTGCCAAGAACTTCGGCATCCATCAAAGCGAATTGAATGGAGTCTTGAAAATCCGAGTCATCATCGACCGACAGTACGCGCCAGTGTGTAAACTCTTCCGTGGCGAGCCAATTGCCAGCGTCGCTATCATTCTTTTCAGAATTTTCCCATGGCTTGAATTGATTCATGACAGTCCTTATCACCCAAATTGTTCACCTACTGTTAAGAATAGATGATAGTCAGGAAATTCACCTAATCAAGTCAGACTTTTGTTGGTTTAGCGACGCTCTAGAGCACTTAGCGCGTCATTAGCACACGCAAAACCCCGATCGATCACTTCGCTGGCACGATGGAAGTCGTGAAAGCGACAGGTATCTGCGGGGACCGAGATCAACACATCCGGCGGGTAACCCGCTATCTTGTACTGGGACAAAGCGCCCTGCATCACCTCGACCGCCCCCATCACCAAGTCTATATTGCCATCAAATTTTGGCTTAACCGGTTCCGGTTCTTGGCAGTTTTGATCATCCAACGCGTAATCGGACATCGGGTGATCCAACCAACAGGAGGGCTGGGGCACCTCAAACTGCGGGACTTGTCGTTGCGCGTTAAGATCAACAGCAATGATCAGATCAGAATGCGCAGCCACTACCGGAATAATTGGGAGTGGGTTCAGCACACCACCATCCACAAGGATACGATTGCGCTCGATCACAGGTGTAAATACGCCTGGTACGGCAATGGAGGCGCGAATGGCAGATTGCAAAGAACCACGCTGAAACCAAACCTCTTTTTGATGCACAAGGTCGGTTGCAACGGCTGTGAAGGGTATAGACAGATCCTCTATATTGGGGTCACCAATGAGATCTTTTAGGCGGCCAAAGAGCTTATCCCCTCGGATGGCGCCCATTTTAAAGGTGATGTCCAAAAGCGCAATGACATTAAACCGCGACAGTGTTTTGACCCATTGGGTGTAATCATCCAAGCGCCCTGCGGCGTACACGCCACCGATCAAGGCGCCCATAGAGCTGCCCGCGATGCAATCCACCTGATAACCGCGCGCTTCGAGCGCCTTAATGACACCGATGTGAGCGTACCCACGTGCACCACCGCTACCGAGCACCAGTGAAACCGTCGTCATACATCACCTCCTAGGGGCGCTGTACCACCATCACGATCACAGAAACATGATCTTTCAGTACCGAAGGGGCGTACGCCCCAAGGCTTTGCACTTGTACAGAAGGCAGAGCCGATAAAGACTCTTTGAGTTGATTAGCCAGTGCTGAAGCTTGTTTTACCGCGCCATCAAAGCTCACACCTTGATGGTGCACCACAAGCGTGGGACTCAACCCTTTGGCACTTAATTGCTCGATCACCGAGGATAAAACGGAGGGATCAGGCAGCTCATCGACCGCTATTACCGCATAACCTTCGGTCAGTGCTTCGGCCGAGAGACGCGCGGCAGGGTCGGTTTCAACTACATCTAAGTGTGCGTAAACCCGTCTATTGCCCCGCTCTACGATATAAAGCGACAAGGTTTGACCCGGCAATTGCGCATTCACAACGTATTGGGAATCGACCAAGCCATAGAGTTTAGATTCGTTATAGATCTCGTTAGCCCATACACTGCTGCTGCCACAGCTTCGACCATTGCATTCGAAACGAACCGTGGCATCACGTGAGGAAATTTGATCTTTAAAAGCGCGATAGACATCGCGGGTACGAGTGCTTTGGGGCATCTCATACGTGAGACGCACCAACTCGCCGGTGAGGGTTTCAGAGCGTTCAGGGCGCTCGATACCATTAACGGTTTCGATGCCACCCAATGCCAAGGTGTAACGCTCTTGCGGTTGCTCTTTGAAGCGCACAATCCAAGAACCCGCGTAGCGCTCAAGCACTTCCGGGTCTTTTGCGCCGCGCACATCCGTTTGTGCCAAGGCTGTAGTGACTGAACACGCGAGAAGACCCGCGAGTACGATCTTTCTTGTTATCTTCATTCGAATCCCGTTTTGCCGTTATTCAATGAGCCATACACTCAGTATAGACCGATCATATAGGGATCACGAACGAAAACAATACTTTAGCTTTTTGCTAACACACCAAGGATATGCGTAGCGATCTTTTCAGCAGGCTCTGGCTCCATGTGCAAATGGTGGTTGCCAGATAAGCGCATCACGTCTAAATCCGTGACCTGATCCATCCGATTCTGCCAGTCTGAAGCATCAATACCGTCGTGCCCTAAATACACGTTTACGGGGCATTTGATGGATCGGAGCATCGCCAGCACTTGCTTCTCGGTCATGCGATTAATAGAAGGAAGCATTAAGCGGTGATCGCTGCACCAAGTATAACCACCCTCGACTTTACCAATACCACGCTCAATCAACCATTCAGCGGCTTGGCGCCCTACTGGCCAGCGACTGCTCATGCGTACCTCGATGGCGGTTTCGACATCCGGATAAGGGCGAAGCGTACGGCGCTGCAATCGTTTTTGCTTAATGATCGCATCGGCCATCAATTTGGGAAGGTCGTTCTCTGGGTAGGTTAACGGCGCTAACCCTTCGATTAAAAAGAGCTGCTCAACACGTTCCGGAAACAACGCCGCAAAGAGACTCGCCACCGATGCTCCCATGGAGTGACCAATGATGCTGACCTTGCCATACCCGTGAAGGTCTAACAGGTTAAGAAGGTCACTGACGTTTTCCCAGATGTAATAGGTATCACCCGGCGGCCTATGATCCGAATGGCCATGCCCAGCCAAGTCGAGCGCCACAAAATGGTATTGATCAAAATGCGTGCGCAATTGATGGAATGAGTTGGCGTTATCCAGCCATCCATGAAGCGCAATCAGGGTTTTAGGGGCTCCTTGCCCGGATTCTACCGCCTTAAGAGTGATGTGATCTAATGCATAGGTCACTTCATGCATGACAAGAGCTACCCAAAAATGAAAACAGAAATTACGGTTGGATTATACCCGAAGCCGAACCCGGCCAGAGCATATCAATTGTGTTTAGTTGGCCTGGGTCGTAAGGAAACGGATTGAAAATATGGCCGTTTACAAAGTGACTGGTCAACAAGCCGATCAACGGCTGATGAGTGATCACCAAAAGGGACTTATTATCCTCTTTTGGCCAGTTTTCCTCTAATGCTGTTACCGCATCGGGAATACTACTGTCAGGGGTAATGCGCGCATCGGTGATGATCTCGACTGACTGAGACAAACACTCTTGCATCAATTTGGCGGTCTGCTGAGTACGCGTGAATGGGCTTGCAACAATGCGTACCACGCTTTCAAGCGGCTTTTGATAGGTCGCCGCTTGCTGAAGAACAAACGCGACGCCACGGTCGGTTAACGTTCGAGACTCGTCGGTAAGCGCAGCCCACCCAGCCTCTCCGTGGCGCATCAAAAACAGCATTATTGCCCCTCGCGCGGCAGAACAAATTCAACGTCGGTGCTTTGTTCGTTGGTCATCATGGTTTTGGCGACCTCTTGAACGTGTGCGCCGTTAAAGACCACTTCGTACAGGCCCGACACCAACGGCATGTAAATGCCCATCTCGTCGGCCTTCTCTTTAATGATGCGAATCGTGTTCACACCTTCAGCGACCTCACCTAAAGCTTCGACGGCTTCTTCTAAGTTCTGCCCTTTGCCTAAGGCATGACCGACGCGGTAGTTACGACTGAGCGGTGACATACAGGTCACGATCAAATCGCCAACACCTGCCAACCCTAAAAAAGTCATTGGGTTAGCTCCCATACTGACCGCAAAACGGCTCATCTCAGCCAAGCTTCGGGTTAACAACATGCTTTTGGTGTTTTCACCCATGCCGAGCGCCGCACTTAAACCGGCCGCAATGGCATAGATGTTTTTCAACGTGCCGCCAAGTTCCACACCGTACATATCGGAGCTTGCATACACTCGGAAATAACTTTGATGAAGCGCCGACTGAACATCCGCTCTAAGCTGCTCATCGTCGCTGGCAATCACCGTGGCCGTTAAATGATGTTGTGCAACCTCTTTAGCCAGATTAGGGCCAGATAGCACACCCACTCGCGCCCCCGGAAGTTCCTCTTTGAGGATTTGACTCATCAGGCTGAAAGTCGCACCTTCAATCCCTTTTGTCGTGCTGATAACGCCATGCTCTGGCGTAACCAGCGTTTTAATCTGCTGCACCACGCTTCGAAAGCTTGGGCTTGGAATCGCAACAAAAATCAGTTCGGCACCTTGAATGGCTGATTCGATGTCGTTCGTCGCGATTAAAGATTCGGAAAGGGTATAACCAGGTAGGTAGCGAAGGTTTTCATGCTGCTCGTTGATCTCGCGTGCACGATCCTGATCGCGCATCCATTGACTGACTTGGATGCCCTTCTCGGCCATGATGTTTGCAATGACGGTACCGAAACTGCCCCCGCCTAAGACAGCGACTTTACGTGGCTGCTGTGTCATAACGAATGAAACCTTCTGTTAGCGATCATTTAAACACGGGCTCTTAACACGATAACCCATGCCACAATCCCACCCAGCGCACTGCTGCTATTTGAGCACGCTGGGTGTTTGAAAAGCCAAAGCCTGTTAATTAAGGCTTTGGTTCTTCACGCTCTTTGATGGATTCATCATTGTCTTGTTCCGCTAAAGCGCTCTCTTCTTGTGAAGAATCATCCGCTTTTTCAGAAGAAGACCCGGCTGCTGATGCGTCACTGGGTGCCTCTGGCTCTGACGATGTGGCATCAAACATATCTTCGGTCACAGGTGTTGCTGACTGAGATGTAGTATCTGTCACAGGCTTTGCGGTTTCTTCAGCGGCAGGCTCTGTAACCGATTCAGCTGACTCAGTGCTCTCAATAGTATCGTCAGCTTTTTCAGCCTCAACCACCACAGGTTTCGTCTCGGGTGCTTGTTCATCAGCCACTTCCGTCGCTTCAGTAGCCTGTGCTGCTTCGACCGCTTGCTTTTCGGTTTCTGATTCAGCGTCATCTGCAACCGTTGAGGCTTCAGGTGCTGCTTCTACTTCTGGCTCTGCACTTTGCGCGTTTTCACTGGCCGCTGCTTCAACTTCAGCAACTTGAGCGATATCTTGCAACAACTCTTCACTTGGGTGGATACACTCAAGCTTAACACCGGTTTCTTGCTCGATTTCCGGAATCAAGAAGGAGTCATTTTCACACGCGAAGCAGATGGAAGTACCGGTGGCACCTGCACGACCGGTTCGACCAATACGGTGAACGTAATCATCGGCATCTTCGGGTAATTGATAGTTTACAACGTGTGTAACGCCATCAATGTGAATACCACGGCCAGCCACATCGGTTGCGACCAATACGCTGATCTTACCGCTTCGGAAATCTTCCAATGTGCGGTTACGTTTGTTCTGTGGAATTTCGCCCGACATCAACGCCGCTTTAAAGCCATCTTTACGCAGTTTCTCGGCCAATGAACGGGTTTCGCCACGACGGTTACAGAACACGATGACACGTTCAATCTCATTCACACGAATGTAGTTACGCAGCAACTTGTACTTCTCTTGGCTGGACACCAAGAAGACTTTTTGCGAAACGTTGTCGGTCGTTTGACGTTCGGATTCGATCTCGATCTGAACCGGATCAACCGTCCACTGACGCGCAAGGTTCATAATCTCGTCGGTAAAGGTTGCACTGTACAAAAGCGTCTGACGGTCCTGACCTTTACGCGGTGTTTGACGAATGATGGTACGCACATCTGGGATAAAGCCCATGCTGAGCATACGGTCCGCTTCATCCAGTACCAGTACTTCAACGTTGTGCAGATCCACCTCTTTGGAGCGAACAAAGTCGATCAAACGGCCCGGCGTTGCCACCAAAATATCCGTTGTACCCGATGCGATCTGCTTACGCTGTTTGTCGTAATCCATACCGCCAACGAGGGTAACCACGTTCAAATCGGTGTACTTACACAAGGCTTTCGCATCTTCCGCGATCTGCTGAGCAAGCTCTCGCGTTGGTGCAATGATAAGTGCACGAGGCTCGCCTTTACGAAGGTCCGTCTCAAGGGAGTAATCCACCAAATCGGTGATCAAACCCACCAAGAAAGCAGCGGTTTTACCGGTACCGGTTTGTGCTTTACCAATGATGTCTTTACCCGCTAACGCAGGCACGATCGTTTCGGCCTGAATCGGGGTGCAGTATTCGAAGCCCAAATCTTGAATGCCGTGAAGGACAACATCGGGCAGATCAAAATCCAGAAAGCGTTTCTTACCTTCGGCCTTGGCTACAACGTATTGTGCAGGTGTCCAGCGATTGTCTTTTTTCGGCTTACGATTACGCGAAGAAGTACGACGCTTATCATTACGTGGCTTCTTTGGCTGATCGTTCTGCTCAGCGGACTTCTGAACTTCGTTTGACGTGGTTTCCAATGTCATTCTCGCTCTACTCGATGTCTCTTCTAAATGGAGGCAGCGCATCCAAAAGTTGTCGGCCGTAACGTCGGGTCACGACGCGACGGTCCAATAAAATGACCTCTCCGGCATCTTGTTCGCTACGCAATAAACGCCCAACAGCCTGAGTCAGTCGAATGGAAGCCTCGGGGACGGTCCATTCCATAAAGGCGTTCCCGCCTTTGGCTTCTATCCATTCCGCCATGGTCGCATCCACCGGATCATCCGGGACGCCAAATGGCAGTTTGGTGATGATGACTTGTTTTAAGTAATCACCGGGTAAATCCACACCTTCTGCAAATGAGGCTAAGCCCCAGATGATGCTGGCTTTACCTTGATCGATTCGCTCTTTGTGCTTTTTGATGATCTCATTTTTGGTTAAATCACCTTGCACCAGCAATCGGTCGGACAGTGTACCACTCAATTGATCTTTAATTGATAACATCTGCCGCCAAGAGCTGAATAATACCAGTGTTGCCGTCGCTTTACCGAGTGCCTGCTTCAAAAAAGTCGCTACTTCATCCGAATGCTCATCCGGTTTACCAGGGTCCGAGTGCATTTTTGGCACTTTTAGGACACCACAACGGGCATAATCGAACGGACTTGGCAGTTGTTCTGACACCGTTTCAAGGGGCAATCCAAGATCACCCTTAATGCGATCAAAACGACCGAGCGCCGTTAAGGTTGCCGAGGTCAGCACCACACCAAAGGCGGGCTTCCACAAGTGTTCTTCCAAGGTATCCGCAGCCGAAACAGGGCTGCTGCGACATTCATAATCAAGCCCGTCGGAGGACTCAACCAAGTTGATCCATCGCGCAGTTGGTGCAACACCAGGCACATCGGCCTTGGCGTAACTTCGGGCCAACCAATAAATGGACTGCGCACGCGACCACGCCTGACCCATCTTAGGGTACCAACGCTCGGCCACTTCACGTTTGATTTCAGGAATCCCGCCATCCAGCGCTTCTTTTAAGAGATCAACAATCTGCTCGGCCTTAAGACTCCATCGCTCCGCCGCTTGGGCAAGGCCTTTGCAGGGCTCCATTAAAGACTCAGGCAACACCCCCTGCGGGAATCGAAAACGATCCTTTTGGATATCCTCTGGGGAGATCATCGCCGACAACTGTAAGTTTAAAAGCTCTAACTGCTGATGCATCTCGCTTGCCGCCGGAGCGATTTTTTCAATGTACTGCATCATGACTGGCTGACTATCACAGTCATCGATGAGGTGATCAAGCTGGCGAGTGATCGTCTTTAACCAACGATCGGTACTTTTTACACGCAGGTTGTAAGCGAAGTGCCCTGTGGTTTTGGCCGATAAGTGGTGTGCCTCATCAAACACGTACACCGATTGAACTGGGTCCGGCAAAATAGCACCGCCCCCAAGCGATAAGTCGGCCAAGACAAGGTCATGGTTTGCAACCACCACATCGGCTTTATCCAGCGAATCACGCGACTTAAAAAAAGGACACACATTAAAGTGCATGCAACGACGATTGGTGCAGCGGGTGTGATCACTGGTCAGTGGCTGCCAAAGGTCCTCATCCAGCTCATCTTTTAAGCTATCACGGTCGCCATCCCACTGACCCGAGGCAAATTGATCCAACAATTCGGAATAGAGCTGCACCGATGCTGGGTCCATCTTATGCTCATATTCATCTTCATAAAGGGCCATTTGTCCTAATTGACCTTGGCCTTCTAAGATCTTTTCAGCGTGCTGAATGCAGAAGTAACGACCACGGCCTTTGGCCAACATATAGGTGACCGGCGTTTCCATTAAGCGCGAAGCTTCAGGGAGGTCTTTATGCAGAAGCTGCTCCTGAAGAGCAACCGTTGCTGTCGAGATGACCAGCGTTTTACCTTGGCTTTTGGCGATCGGAATCGCGCCAATCAGATACGCCATGGTTTTACCGGTGCCTGTGCCCGCTTCGATCAAACAGATGTGATCCTGCCCTTTTCGCTCACCTTTTTCGTTCACCTCGATATTACCGAGGGTTCGGGCGATTTGAGCGATCATCATCTTTTGCCCATATCGCGGCTTTAAATCATGCAGACTTAAGAACTGTCGATAGGCTTCTTGGATCGATTTTTTTAACGCGTCGCTGAGCACAAAGTGGCCTCTTAGTTGTTCGGGCGGGGATCATACCAAGATACTGGATATTTAAACAGAAAATCTCTTTACAGCGCGACGCTCCTGTATATAATCACATGTACTGTATATAAAAACAGTCACCTTACAGGGGTAAGCGTATGAAACTGACACAGCGTCAAACGGAAGTTCTCGCCTGCGTTCGAGATCACATTCTTGAAACCGGCTATCCGCCCACCCGTGCAGATATTGCGCGTACCTTGGGTTTTAAATCGGCCAATGCAGCTGAAGAGCACCTTAAAGCTTTGGCCCGCAAAGGTGCGATCGAAATGATCCCCGGCACCTCGCGCGGCATTCGCATTCCCGATTTGGAAGAAGCGAAAAACGAAGCAGAACCCGAAGGTTTACCTTTGATTGGCCGCGTGGCTGCAGGTAACCCTGTGCTGGCTCAGGAACACATCGAAGAGCACTGCACGATTTCAGCCAACTTCTTTCATCCGCCTGCCAACTATCTTTTGCGTGTCCACGGCACCAGCATGAAGAACATCGGCATCATGGATGGTGACCTTCTGGCCGTTCACCAAACCAGCGAAGCGCGTAATGGACAGATCATCGTTGCCCGCATCGGCGAGGAAGTCACGGTAAAACGCTTCCAAAAAACCGGTCACAAAGTTGAGCTGATTGCCGAGAACGAGGAGTTCGCGCCGATTGTGGTTGATCTTCGACACGACGAGTTCACCATCGAAGGTCTAGGTGTTGGCGTTATCCGTCAAGGGAGTGAACCCTAATGCAGATGGTCTTTCCTGAGTTTTTACCCCATACGGCGACATCCGAACAGCCTGCTGGCCTAGAAACTTTAGGTAGGATTCGCCCTGCAACACCACGAACACACGCCGCAATCGCGGTAAAACCCAAACAGAATCATAGCGGTGGTCATGTGACTGAGATTGTTAGCCACAGTTTAGCCCTGGAAGAGCTTGATCTCCTCCTGCCTGTGCTGGCAAAACTCAGTCATACTAACCGTTGGCTCACTTGGATTGATCCACCTAAAACATTGCCTAAAGCCCTTCTGCTTGAAGCGGGTATCGATTTGAATAAGGTGATGATTCTGCGTTCTGATGAGCATTTCAGTACCGAGCGTTTGGCCAATATGGCCCTTAAAATCGGCAACTGCAATGTGGTGATCAATTGGGATGGCGAGCTGAGCAATCAAAGTTACGATGCGCTCGTTAATGCGGCTCAACGCGGTGGGAGTGATGCGATGTTGATTCGTTGCCGTGCCGCCCACTGACAGTGCGGCCGCGGCAAGCACCTTCGGTCAGTGAATAACCGATGGGCGAATCGTTTCGATATCGATCTCTTGCTCTACCTGCTCGCCTTCAAGCGGCATCTCACCACTTAGGTCCGACAGCATGTGTGCTCCGGCTACTAACATCATTCGGGCGAGCTCTTCGGTTTTTTCTAACAGATTATCACTGACCTCTTCCGACACTGTTAATGTCATCAAGGCCTCTTCATCGCCTGACCGGCGCATAACATATTCGCCAGATGGCAAACGTACGATTTCTAACACTACTTCGTCCATCGTTTACACATTACCACTCTTGGAACGACGAACGCTGCGCTTCCAGCAAACGTCGTATCTCGTTTAACCAACCTTTCAGCTCGATCAGCAAGTCTTTATCTTGCTTATGATCTGGGTTGATTTGCACCACGTGTATCTCTGAAACACTCATCGACTTTGGCTCAACAACCCCATCGGCTGCACGCCAACAAGCCTGATAAGCGGACATCAAACGATTCAACCAACTGCCCCGAATCGAGAGTAGCTGGCGAATCTCTTGAACCTCTGGCGACTCTTGCACAGAGGCCTCAACCATCTGTTCTAAGTCATCGAAGGCCTTAACAGCCGCCGGATTAAAGCGATACTTTTCGGCAATCTCTTTGTAGTAGGCATCCAGTGCCGATGCCATTAAAAACAGAATGCTTTCGTGTAACGCCTCAATCTTGGCGTGTTTATCCCAGCCATTTTCGTCGTGCGCATCTTCAAGCATATCTAACTGAATTCGCGCAAAGTTAACCTTCTGGTTAGTTCGCACTAAATATACTTGGCTCATCGCGCCCTCCGCCTGACTGTGCCAATGGGTGTAAGCGAGTTACTTCTTCTTGGCTTTGGGCTCTTCAATGGCCCACTTGCCGCCCTCAAAGAAAGCCTTCCAACCCGTTGCCTTACCTTCAACCTCAGTCATGACGTACTGCTCTTTGGTTTTACGGCTGTAACGAACGATCGTCTCGTTGCCTTCATTGTCATGCGTTGGCGCACTGAACAAGAAAGCGTATTTAGGGTCGATCTCTTTTTCGTGCGGCAAAAGCTCAATGATTTTCGGCGCACGCGTCTCCCGGTTTTTCGGGAACTGGCTTGCCGCAAGGAACAGACCGCTGGCACCATCACGTAGGATGTAAGTGTCTTCGACTTTCTCGCAGGCAAGTTCCGGCATCGGTACCGGGTTCATTTTTGGTGGCGCAGGCTCACCGTTTTTCAAGAGCTTACGAGTGTTTTTACACGACTCACTGGTACAGCCAAAATATTTACCAAATCGGCCATTTTTTAGCTGCATGTCCGAACCGCATTTATCGCACTCAATCACAGGGCCATCATACCCCTTGATGCGATAGCTGCCTTGCTCGACTTCAAAACCTGGGCAATCTGGGTTGTTACCACAGATGTGCAACTTACGGTTTTGGTCAATCAGGTAGCTGTCCATGGCGCTGTCGCACAGCGGACAACGGTGCTTATTACGCAAAATGCGTGATTCTTCCTCTTCGTCCGCTTCCGCGCTGACGACCTCATCCCCTGGAATCAGGTTGATGGTCTCTTTGCAGCGCTCTTTCGGCGGCAGTGCATAACCGGAGCACCCTAAGAATACGCCGGTGCTGCCGGTACGAATCATCATCGGACGCCCACACGCAGGACATGGAATATCCGTTTCCGTTGGTGAGTTTGGACGCATACCGTGCTCAGTATCCTGAGCTTCGGTCAACTTGCGGGTAAAGCCTTGATAGAAGCGATCCAGCAGGACTTTCCAATCTGCTTCACCATCGGCGATCTCATCGAGCGCATCTTCCATGCGCGCAGTGAAGCTGTAATCCATCAAGTCGGTAAAGTTCTCGTTGAGACGTTCGGTCACAATATCGCCCATTTTACAGGCGTAAAAGCGGCGGTTTTGAACCTCAACATAACCACGATCTTGAATGGTCGAGATGATCGATGCGTAAGTGGATGGACGGCCAATACCGCGCTTTTCAAGCTCTTTAACCAAGCTGGCTTCGGTAAAACGCGCTGTTGGCTTGGTAAAATGCTGTTTAGGGTCCAGCGCTTTAAGAGCCAAGACTTCACCGGCTTTCACATCCGGGAGGATCACATCCTCATCGCCTTTGCCCTTGCTTGGCATAACACGAGTGTAACCATCAAAGCGCAAAATGCGGCCTTTGGTGGTCAGCTCATAATCGCCCGCTTTTACAAAAATACGAGAGCTGGTGTACTGCGCCGGTGTCATCTGACACGCCAAGAATTGACGACGAATAAGATCGTACAAGCGCTCTGCGTCGCGTTCCATCCCGGTCAGTTGAGTGGATTCACGTTCAACATCCGATGGACGGATCGCTTCGTGAGCCTCTTGAGCGCCCTCTTTGCTGGAATAGCGAATAGGCTGCTCTGGTAAGTATTTAGCGCCGTAATTGGACTCAATGTACTCACGGCACGACGCCACTGCCTCATCAGACAGGTTGGTCGAGTCCGTACGCATATAGGTGATGTAACCGGCCTCGTATAGGCGCTGGGCTAACATCATGGTTTTCTTCACACCAAAGCCTAAGCGGGTACTCGCCGCCTGCTGCAGCGTCGAGGTAATAAACGGTGCCGAAGGCTTACTGGTGGTCGGCTTATCTTCGCGGTTGAGCACTTTGAAATCTGAGGATTTCAGCGCATCCAGGTGCTTTTGCGTTTCGCTTTCTGATTCAGGTCGAAAGGCTTTGCCAGCCGCTTTAGAGACTTGTAAGCGCAGGTCAGTATCTGGGATTGCTACGGTATCGGCGTGTACTTCCCAGTACTCTTCCGGGATAAACGCGCGAATCTCTTTTTCACGCTCTACAACCAGTTTTACGGCAACCGATTGAACACGCCCTGCAGACAGACCACGCGCGACCTTTTCCCACAGTAGGGGCGATAACATGTAACCTACAACACGGTCGAGGAATCGACGCGCTTGCTGGGCGTTGACGCGACTGATGTCTAACTGGCTTGGATCATCAAACGCCGAGGTAATCGCTTTTTTGGTGATCTCGTTAAAGACAACACGACGAAACTTGTCATCTTCACCGCCAATGGACTCTTTCAAGTGCCACGCGATGGCTTCCCCTTCACGGTCCAAATCGGTCGCGAGATAGATGGTGTCGGCATTTTTAGCGAGCTTTTTGAGCTCATCTACCACTTTTTCTTTGCCGGGGAGGATCTCATAATGCGCTTCCCAACCGTTCTCAGGATTAACACCCATGCGGTTGATCAGCTGCTCTTTTGATTTGCGCGCCTTGTACTCTGCTTTTTCATCAGGCGACATTTTGCGTGTCAGCGCCGCCTGTTTAGCACGTTCTTTCGGGTCGGTTTTCTGAGCGCTACCACTGGTTGGCAGATCTCGAATATGACCTACGCTCGATTTAACGATGTAGTCGTTCCCCAAGTACTTATTTATGGTTTTGGCTTTGGCAGGAGACTCTACAATTACGAGCGACTTACCCATCAGTCTGTGTATCCTCAAATTGGTGGCGGCAAAAAACAGCGTGCATATATAAGTGCTTAACATTACAGGGTCAAGCAACTCTACCAAAAAAAGCTGTAATCACTATAATTCAATAAAACAACAAAGCCTCGGACATCCTATACTTTAGGCGTGTTCCGAACTTGGCACGATGCGTTTACAAACATACCGTTAATGTCCGTCTGTTTCATTCCAACAGCGTTCAGAAAAAGAGGCAGCCGTTCTTGCAAACTGAATACATCTATTATCTTTTACTCATTGGCTTCATCGGCTTATGTGCCATTGGCTTGAATTATTTTATATCAAGACGTGAACACGCCGCAGAAGTCAAGGGGGATCGTTTGCGCGAATTACGAACCCAAACCTTTTATATTCTGGATACCATCGCCGCTTTAAAATCAGCCGGTTGTCGAGATGACATCTTAGATCGACTCAATCAGCACGCCCTATCGCTGATCGAAGAGATCACCCTGTTGGCGCCCGATTCGGATTTAATGACTCAGGTAAATAATCAAAAGGAGTCGGTCGACCGAACTCTGCCAGGGCAAGCCAAGTTCACCAATGATAAAGATCTCAAACGGTTCCAAATTTACATCAACTACACCGAAAAGCTGCTAAAAAAGATGCTCGACCAAAACAAAATTTCGCCCTCTCAAGCGAAAGGTTACGGTCAGGAATTGTACTGGCTCAGCATCCTTGTCGTAGCTGAAGCTCACATTCAACAAGCCCACCAGCTTTTAAATAATGGTGAGCGTTTAATGGCCTATTCCCACCTGAAACATGCCAAAGCGGTGTTGGTCCGCTCTATGGTTTCGCAGACCAAAAAGCAGCCGAAACTCGACGAGATCCAACCGCTGATTAAAGAACTTGAACCCAAGAAGACGGTTTACGAAGGCACACTTGGGGATAAAGTTTCCGACGCTGGATGAGGCTCGTTCAGTCGAACGTCGATTGTATTTTCCGTATGGGTGCACGGCGATTGCGAGTTACCATAATTGCGGCACCCCCAAAACTCGCCATATTGACCACGGCGCTTCACCATTTCTGCCCCGCACTGTGGACAGATAGGCACCGTGTGCGCACATGAGGCATCCAAACACACCTTGAACCGCCCCTGACGCACCATTGGGCTAGAGCACTTTTGACAGACACGTTCTTTGTGTTGGCAAAGCGGGTATTTACTGCACCCCAAAAACGAACCATGCTGACTGGTACGCCGAACCAGCGTTCCTGTTTTACAGCGGACACACTTCATTAAATGAAACAGGTGTTGAGTCAGATTCGTATCAAACTCCGCCAACTCGATATCGTATTTGCCTTTAATCAGCTCGATAACAAACTCAGAGGCCACTGCCATATCAGCAATCAAATAGGCTCGATGTCTAGCACGCGTAAGCGCCACATAAAAGAGTCTGCGCTCCTCGGAAAATTCAAATGTTTCTGCGTTGGGTAAAAAAGCGTCCAGCAGTGGGTGCGTCTGCTTTTTTGACGGGAACCCAAACTTCCCGGTTTCAAGCCCCAGCAAAACTACGTAATCCGCCTCTTTGCCTTTGGAGGCATGGATGGTCATAGCGCTAAGCGTTAAGTTTGGGTAACGCGCTTCCAATACCCGACGCTCGGAGTGATCCGGAAGATAAAACCCAAAACGACTGAGCACAAGCACACTGGCACCCTCGCTTGCCATCGTCGCGATGTTATCCAACACTCGCGCCAAACGGCTCTCGGTAATAGGACCGTGCTGATCGCGATTATCCGCCCTAAGCACAGATACCGACGGTTTATTCACCACGCTTTGCGTCGTTAACTCTTTGGCAAGCTGACTTGGGTTTTCAAGTACAAACCGTGTGGCCACATTACTGATGCGGTTGTTAAAGCGGAAAGTTAAATCCAGCGGCGTGATTCGGGTTGGCCCAAACACGCTCTCAAACTGGGTGGTTAAAGTAAGATCACTACCGGTAAATCGGTAGATCGCCTGCCAGTCATCCCCTACACCAAACAAGGTCGCCCCGGGGACAGAGGTTTTCAAAAGCTGTATCAATCGTGCCCTTGGCTCCGAGATGTCCTGAAACTCATCGACCAATATAAAAGTCCAAGGACTGACAAACCGCCCCGATTTCACATATTCGATCGCTTTATGGACCATGTCATCAAAGTCGATTAACCCTTGTGCTTTAAGCATCGACTCGTAGGCATCCACAATGGGTTTTAACAAGTTTAAAGCCGCCGAAACTTGATGAGGCCGCTCAGCCCCTTGGATCACCTCGACTAAACGCTCTGGCTCAAAGCCATTGGCACGGTAGCGCTTTAACAGATCCGTCAATAAAGATGAAAACGCCTGGATCGCCCCGAACTCTCTTAATGTTTCAAGGACCGCCTCAGGCGGTAATGGATCGCAGTTTATCCTAAGCGAAGACAAGGCATGATCAATCGCATTGAACAAAATCCCTTCTTGGGTTTGATAATGAAAAAGCTCGATTAACGTCGTCCCTTGAGCTTCATGAACAGAGCGCTTCCAAGCCAAGCTGTCGTTGTACTCCTGTGCATTGATGTAAGGGGCGGTGTTCCCATTGCGTTCCGTGCCAATGTACTCAATGTAGACGTCGTGTTGCGGCAGGTAGAAGTCTGGTCGGTATTGTCGATACTCCTTCGTTGCCGTGTCGTGCTGATAAGGGGGTTCGTATCGGTACTCGATCCCTTGCTTGAATAGGTAGTTGGCCACCAAGCATTCACCCAGGCTTTTTACCTGCTCGCCTTTTAAGGTTCGGATGTCATTTGCCAGCAGAAAGTCGTAATACTCACCTTCGCTTTCAAAGTCGAACTCATTCGCATCGGGGTACAGGTACTTCGCAAAATAACGAATCGCGGTTTCTTGATACTCGGGCTGTTTTAGCAGCGCCTCAAACCACTCGTTCACTTGCCATGCCAGTAACTTGTCGTCTTCAGCAAAGGGCGTAATGGATGGCTGTTTGCCTTCAACCTTGGCAATGATCTCTTTACCAAGTTTATGAAAGGTTGTGGCCATTATCCCTTTGGCATTTAACTTTGCGTCTAAACGGGTCTGCATCTCCTTTGCGGCTTTGTTAGCAAACGCAAGCATCAAAATCTGCTGCGGCTTTGCTTGACCGCTTTCGATCAGATACCCAGCACGCCCGACCATGATGCTGGTTTTGCCTGTGCCTGCGCCTGCCAGTACTAGGTTGTTTTCCTCATTGATAACGCACGCTTCACGTTGCTTTTGCGTTAACGGCTGAGACTCGACCCGATCAAAAAACGACTGGTAACGCGTAAGCTCTGCATCAATAAAAGCTTGTTGCAGCGCTTTGATATCACTTGCCTGCCAATTCGCAACGTAAGCAACCCACTCAAACGGGGTAAGATTGATCGGGCACTCTTCATCAAACTCGGGCACTTCACCAAAGGACTCGAACGCCTTTTGCGCAATCGTTTGCGCCTGCTTTGCATCCGCTTCGCGAAGATACCCTCCCTCTATGATGGTTGAGATCTGATCGACCGCGGCGTTTACATCGGGTACTAAATGCGATAAGTAGTATGATCTTATCTCTTTAAATGATTGATCTAAAAAGTTTTTTGAAAGACCATCCAGAGCAATTCGTCCCTTATCCGTGGCGAAGGTGATCGTCGAGAAAAAGGCACCGTCTTTAACGGATTGATCCCGCTTTAACGACACCAAACGGACAGGCTTTATGCGTCCATTCATGTTCAACTAAAACCCAGACGCCCCCAACGATAAGACGGCGGTTTTTGCGCCAAAGAGCGACATCAACCAATGGGGCTTAAAGCAAATTGAGTAGGTGCGCTTAGCATCCATTTTCAGAGGCATCCTATACTGGGTAAGCTAACGAACGGGACAAACGGGCTGGTTTTAACTGGCTTTCTTAGCACGGGGCTTTCGGCTGCTTTTAGACCGACGTTTCACGGCAGGTTTCCCAAGCCCTTTTAAACCTGAAAATTGACCGACCTCGACCGAGCTCATCAAGTCCGGCAAGGTGTTGATCAGAGCGCCCATAAACGCTTGGTAATTTTGCTGTTTTTCACTGATCGCACTCAGTTGCGATTCCCACTGAGCCGTCATGTCAGGTTTAACCGCCATCTCAGGAAGACTGTTAATCAACCGCCGTCCGGTCTCGGTAGAGCGTATGTTTTTGCCTTCTCGATTCAAATAGTTGCGCCGGAATAAGAGCTCCAAGATGGAAGCACGCGTGGCCTCGGTACCTAGTCCGTCAGTTTCGCGCAGTATCTTTCGGATATCCGCATCTTTCACGTAACGGGAGATGCCCGTCATCGCCGACATGAGTGTGGCATCCGTAAAGGGTTTTGGGGGCTGGGTGTGCTTTTCTTGCGACTCTCCCCTCTCACATAAGGCCATATCCCCGACCGAAAGCTTCGGTAAAAAATCCGTCAGGCCATCATCATCCGATGGGGCTGAGTCCGATTTTCGTTGCGGGAACAGCGCTTTCCAGCCCTCGATGGCAGTGACCCGAGCTTTGGCCTGAAACACGCCCCCTTCAATGATCAGCTCAATGAATCGCTCATCGTATTCAAAGAACGGAAAAAACTGGATCAGGTATTGGCGTGCGATCAGCTCGTAAACATTTTTTTCCGCTTGGCTTAACGCACCAGAGCTGGCTTTTGCCGTTGGGATAATCGCATGGTGCGCACCTACTTTCTTGTCATCCCAAGCTTTGGATTTGCGACTAAGGTCAGCCTGCTGACAATGCGGTGCTAACGGGGGTGCCAAGCGCTCAATCGCGGCCACCACACGGGAGGCTTCCTGAAAATGCTCCTTGGGCAGGTAGCGATTATCAGAGCGCGGATACGTAATGAGCTTATGCTTTTCATACAAGCCTTGGCAGACATCCAACACCGTTTTAGCGCTCATTTGAAAACGCTTGGCCGCATCAATCTGCAATGCCGACAAGTTATACGGCAAAGGCGGGGCTTGTTTCTTTCGCTGATCTTTAAACTGACTGACTTTGGCGGGTTTGCCAGTGATACGCTCAACCACATTGTCGGCCAATTTTTTATTGAGGACACGCCCCTCCTCATCCTGATGCGGCTGACAGGCTTCGCTCGGCTTCCATTTGGCTTTAAAGCGCTCGCTCGCATCGGTCACAATGTGCGCCCAGACCTCATAGAAAGGCTTTGAGACGAAGTTTTCAATGGTTTGATCCCGCTCGACCACCAAACCAAGAACCGGGGTTTGGACGCGCCCTACTGACAGAACCCCGTTGTAACCGGCTTGTCGGCCAGTGACGGTACAGAGCCTTGTCATGTTCATCCCGTACATCCAATCGGCACGCGAACGGGCCAAAGCGGATGTAGATAACGGTATAAATTCACGATTGAGTTTTAACTGATGCAGGGCTTTTTTCACCGCACTTGGGTTTAAGTCGCTGATCAATAAACGCTTGGCTTGATCTTTTTTGTAGGCGGGGACTTTTAGATATTGGATGACTTCATCCACCAGCAATTGCCCCTCACGGTCAGGGTCGCCTGCATGAACAATTTCGTCCGCTTCTTTGATCAGCTTTCTGAGCAATGTGAGTTGCTTGCGCGTATCCTTCTTGGGTACCCACTCCCACTGGCTAGGTACAATCGGCAGGTCTTCCACACACCATTTTTGATAGCGCTCATCGTAATGCTCAGGCTCGGCAAGCTCTAATAGATGCCCTATGCACCAAGAGACGACATCCCCATTGGCCAGCCGGATGCACCCGTCTTCTTTGCGATGGGGTTTCGGTAGTACATCGGCGATGGCTCGCCCAAGGCTGGGTTTTTCGGCTATGTAGAGGATCATTCAATGCGCTTACTGTTGCTCTTCCTGAGCGCGAGCGACCGTACGTTTAGCGCCCCCTTTCTCCTGCACCTTGGCCGGATTCAAATAAGGCACCACGCAATTACGCCCACGCTTTTTCGCGCCATACAATGCCATATCGGCCAGTTTAATCAAGCGCTCTTCATCGGTCTGATCCTCTGGGCTGGTGGCCAACCCGACCGATAAGGTAATCGGGCGCTGGCATTCCGGTGATGCCGCCGACGCTTTATGAATTACCTCTAACAGGCTTTTGAGCTTTTTAAACGCTTCTGCTTTACGGGTATTCGGCAAAATAACGATAAACTCTTCACCACCGTACCGGGCAATGACATCACGCGCACGAAGGTGCTTGGTGAGTTGCTCAGCGACAAACCGAAGGGCCTTATCGCCTTCGGGGTGGCCATAGGTATCGTTGTATTGTTTGAAGTGATCGATATCCATCATGGCAACCGACACATGATAGCCCTGATTGGATGATGCATGTATTTCTCGTTTTAACGTATTCCCCAAGCCCCTTCGGTTCAGCAAGCCGGTTAATTCGTCTCGGCTCGATGCCAGACTGAGCTCGGCACGTAACTTGGCGTTATAAAAATGCAAACCGATGGTGTTACACACGCCGACCACCAGTTTTTCCTCTTCGGGCGTCAACAAGGGTACTTGCTCTGCCTCCGAGCGAAGGTGTAACACCCCAAACTGAAAGTTACGGCAAAAGATGGGATAACAGGCCACAGACTTTACATGCTGATTATTGGCATGGTTACAGGTCATTGAGTGGGTGTTGGAGTGATCGATGTACGGCTGGCCACGGCGCAGTACCCAGCAATCATTTGTTTCAAATTCACGGTGGATCAGCTCCTGCCGGTCCCCCCAAGCGTCTTCCAACGTCCATTTAGAGAAGTGCTGATCGGTAAAGAGCACACCAACGGCATGGTTAGGCAGAAGCTTCCTAAGAAAACGCGTGCTGATCTGTTTGAGTTCATCCAGAGATGACACCGAGGCCATGTAATCGCCCATGCGGGTAATCAGCTCCAATTGCTCGGAGCGCTCGGTCTCTCGGTGCAAAACTTCGTTTTTTGTGGCCGACAGTAATTCGGCCATCTCTTCAGCGTGTTTACGCTCTTCTATTTCGTGTTCAAGCTGCTCGATAGTATCCGATAGCGTATTGGCCGTCTCATTAAAATGACTGCGGTAGCGATAACCAAAGATGGCCAATACGATTAGGGAGAGGGATAAAGCGATGGGCAGATCATCCAAACCCAAGACGGATAATCCGTTTAAATGGCCCACCCATAAGTGGTTTAAATTGAAAAAAGCACTCAAAACCCAAGCGCACAGAAACCCGCCGCCCGCCATCATAAGGGGCTTATGGGTTGTTACCTTGGATAACCATGACTTCATCCTGCTCACTGCCTGCACATTCCTCGTCTTTAGGTTATAGCACAAAAGGCAGCCGAAGCTGCCTTAAGGGGTATCGCACATCGATTAAGTTTATTTTTGGCGCAGCTTTTTAAAGACCACTTTTAAGCTTTTCTGCATACGACTGATCGCATAGGCCAGCTCGCCAATCTCATCTTTGGAATCGACTTTAATCTCGGTATCCATCTGCCCCAAACTCATTTGGCGTGCACTTTCGGCCAGATCACGAATAGGATTCACCATGGTACGGTTGGCAATGATGATGTTGATGATCAGCATCACAATCAGAATGACACCACCCACAATTGAAGAGGTCATCACGGTTTTCAGGATATTCGCTTCCACTTCCGCTTCCAGACGTGCCACCGCTTTGTCGATGTCATCAATGTAGAAACCGGTACCGATCATCCAACCCAACTCGTTGATGCTGGTGGCGTAACTCAGCTTTGGAAACTCCGCATCTTCAGAAGGTTTGTGCCAGCGATACTCGACAAAACCACCACCGGTACGCGCCACTTTGATCAGCTCCGCAATCACCTTGGTGCCATCGGTATCCTGCATATCGATTAGGTTCTCACCTACCAGTTGCGGTTGACCGGCATGAACCATGGTGGTGCCATCAAAGCTAAATGCAAAGATGTAGCCATCTTCATCCCCATAGCGAATGGTGGTTAGCGTGTCTTTCAAGCGCGGCAGCGCCAGCGAGGATTGCGGGTAATCCTTTAAGATAGGTCGAATCGCGGTCTCAACGATCGACATGTAATCCTTCAGCGCCGTTTCTTTATCGGCCATCATCGAGGTACGAAGTGTGTTCTTCTCCATCTCACCCGATGCTTGGATCTGAACGATCGACAAACCGGTGATGATCACAACCGCCAAGATCAAAGGTACGGCGGTCAAAATCAACATTTTTTGTTTTATTTTCAAGTTCTTCACTACGGACTCCATGCCATCTGCTTTGCTGTTCTTCTTTTAATCAGGCAAAACCTGAAATACTTGAGCATTATTATGCCGACCGGCAGAATATCACCTTAATGTGTCGCTTTGTGGAAACAATTGAGGCTCTATTTCCAAATCGATACTAAAGTTATCGCGAACGCTACTTTGGATCTCGTTGGCGAGCGCCAGAAGCTCATCCAATGTGCCGCCCCCTTGATGGGTTAACACCAAAGCCTGTTTAGGGTAGACGCCCACCGCTCCTTGCTGCTTTCCTTTCCAGCCTAAACGGTCGATTAACCAACCTGCGGCCATTTTTTTATACCCTGGCTCTGCATCAAACCCAACCGCATCAGGGTAACGGGTTTGGATCTGCTTCCAAAGCGGCGCTTCAATCACCGGGTTTTTAAAAAAGCTTCCAGCGTTCCCGATGATGGCAGGGTCCGGCAATTTGGATCGACGCATCGCACACACCGCATCAAAAACGTGATTTGTACTCGGGGATGGGTGATCAATAGCATTGGCCAAAGCCGAGTAACGGATCGGCTGCGCTTTGTTGGATCGGGTTAACGAGAAGGTCACACTCGTTACGATAAAACGCCCCGGATGACGTTTAAATAAACTGTCTCGATACCCAAAATCGCATTCCGCATTGCTAAGCGTACGCCACTGTTGCTGGGCTTGATCAAATGCACGCACACTGACCAAGCGGTCTTTCACTTCAACGCCGTACGCTCCGATATTTTGAATCGGAGCCGCACCCACATGCCCTGGGATAAGCGCAAGCGTTTCAAGACCACTTAAGCCCTGTTCAATGCTCCACGCCACCAGTGAGTGCCACTCGATGCCAGCCCCTGCATGAAGTTGAACATCATCCTGACCTTCCGTGATGGATTGCTCTTTGAGCATCGGGCAGATCACAAGGCCATCAATATGTGGACTGATTAAAATATTGCTTCCGCCACCAAGCACCGAAACGCAGAGGCCTTTCTCTTTGGCAAAGGCCAGCGCCTCGTCCACTTGCGCTTCAGATTTAGGCTCACAGTAATATTCGCAGCGCGAGTTAAACCCAAGTGTATTGCGGTGACTTAAATCGACACCCGTTTGTATGACTAGAGAATCGCTCATAATGGCTTTTGACGCTCCAAACTCATCAGCAAACCGGTGCTTGCGTTTTCAACCAGATCCAACACGTGTTCAAAGCCGGCATCCCCTCCGTAGTATGGGTCAGGCACCTCTTGCTCGACGCATTGACCGTACTCTAGGAAGAGGCGCAGTTTGGCTTTACTGCCATCTGGTCGCATCGCTTGAAGATTGGCAAGGTTCTCGCGATCCATCGCTAAAATGAAGTCAAAAGTGTCAAAGTCATCTTCGGTCACTTGTCGCGCACGCAGATGGCTTAAATCATAGCCCCGTTTTTTGGCGGCCTGAACCGATCGCGGGTCGGGTGACTTTCCAATGTGATACGCAGCGGTACCGGCCGAATCCACTTCAATCCAACTGTCCGCGCCAGCTTGCGCCACGAGCGTTTCAAAAATGCCATGGGCACTGGGCGACCGACAGATATTACCTAAGCAAACAAACAATACTTTTTTCATTATTTCAAATACTTATATAATTTTCATAAAACCAGACTTAAGATCCAGGCACCTGTTCAAACGAAGCCAATACTTGGTCACACCACGTCTCTATGCGCTCTTGGCTTAAGTCATATTCGTTCTCTTCATCAAGCGCCAAGCCGACAAATTGACGCTTATCCTCTGTAAGTGCTTGGGACTCAGAAAACTCGTAACCCGTTACCGGCCAATATCCATGAGGCTCAGCCCCTTTAGCCACCAACTTGTTATGCAGATAGCCCATCGCATCCAGAAACCACTGATGGTAGCCAATCTGATCACCCAATCCGAACAATGCGATCTGCTTACCCTCAAAGTCGATGCTTTCAAGCGCATCCCAGATCTCTTCCCAGTCTTCTTGGAGCGCACCGTAATCCCACGTTGGGATGCCTAACATTAAAAAAGTATGGTTATCGAAAGCGTTAAGATCGCAATCAGCCACATTGTACAAAGTAACCACCGATTCGCCGATATAATCACGTATTTTCTCAGCGGTCATTTCGGTGTAACAGGTCGAACTTCCGTAAAACAGACCTATGTTGAGTGCACACATACCCTATCCTTCACATTGATAATCCATGCGCAAAACTCGATTCAGCTTGTGTCACTAGACCTCGTAAAGCTCCAGCGGCAGATGATCCGGATCTTCAAAAAAGGTAAATCGCTTACCGGTGTACTCATCTACCCGAACCGGCTCCACAACAATACCATGAGCCTCAAGATGCTCTACGGCCTTATCAAGGTCAGCGACCTTAAACGCCAGATGTCGAAGGCCTTGCGCTTCGGGGTAACTTGGACGCTTAGGCGCACTGGGAAAAGAAAACAACTCCACTTGGGTTCCATCGGGTAGCGCTAAATCCAACTTCCAGGAATCCCGAGCTTCGCGGTAATGTTCATCCAGTACAGCTAAACCTAGGAGGTCGACATAAAACGCCTTGGATCGTTGATAATCTTGGCAGATGATCGCCACATGATGTGTTCCTAACAGCATTCCAACCTCGCATCCAAAAAAAAAGCCGCACTATTATGCGGCTTCTTGTCATGCGATCCAACCTAGGTGTTTGGACGTCGAGGCTTATGGCTCGTGATGAGTAATGGCCCCCTCGGTAAAGACATAATCTTTGAGTTCACCATCAAATTTAGGATCTTTACGACGGATCCACTCGATCACCATCGCGGCGTGCTCTTTCTCCTCATCGCGGTTGTGCGCGAGAATCTTCTTAAGCTCCTCATCCTTACACGCATCAATACGCTGGTTGTACCAATCGACAGCTTCTAACTCTTCCATCAGAGATACAATGGCACGGTGCATATCACGGGTTTCGTCGGACAGCTCGCTTACCGGTTCATGATAGCCTTCACTGGACATGCGCCACTTCTTTATTACACGGTTTGTTTTGTCATCTGTACGGATCGATCTTAATAGCCGATCTCATAAAACTGACTGACAAAGCTCAACAAAATTCCCCTTAGTCAAAAAAGCGACACTTTTATCGGTGGTTTACGCCCTTTTCTGTTATCGTAAGCCAACCTTTCTCTGGCCGGGGCTTTAGCGGTGTTCACCCATCAACTCGATTTTAAACATCACACATCATCGCTTGATAAGCTGCCCACTTTTCGCACACAAGTTACGATCACCTTGCTGGGGGTGATAGCAGGCCTAGTAGGTCTTCAAGCCCATGCCGAGTCAGATACACCCTCGTTTAATCAGCGATTTGTCGAGCGCGATGTTAAGCAATTGTTAGAGCAACGCTGCATTGTGTGCCATGGCTGTTACGACGCCCCCTGCCAACTAAAGATGGAGTCCTTTGAAGGCCTAGCCCGAGGCGCCAGTAAAGCACGCGTTTATGAAGGCGAGCGCCTTCGCGAAGCGCCACTAACACGCTTATATCAAGACGCTGATACGTTAGAAGCGTGGCGCTCGAAAGGCTTTTACAGCGTGTTAGATGCCACACAAAACGACCCAACCACCAGCGTCTTTGCCCGCATGTTGCAACTGAAGCGAGCCAACCCACTACCGACTCATGGACGCTTGCCAGACTCGTTTGATTTTTCCCTTGCGAGAGATCAACAGTGTCCAAAACCGGATGAATTTGACGACTTCGCCGAAGATTATCCTCTTTGGGGGATGCCTTACGGCTTACCGGAGCTCAGTGATAAAGAACATTCGGTGTTAACGCGTTGGATCGAACAAGGCGCGCCGTATCTCTCGGCCAAGCCCACCCCAGCCATACTACGGCCGTTTGTGGATGTGTGGGAGGAGTTTCTTAACCAAGACGATCTAAAACGTCAGTTAATGGCCCGCTACCTGTACGAGCACCTGTATCTGGCTAACTTGTACTTCCAAGATGACGGCCAAAAGAGCCATTATTTTAAGCTGGTGCGCTCCAGCTCACCGCCTGGCACACCGATAAAGCGTATCGCAACCCGACGCCCGTTTGATGACCCGAAAACCGAGCGGGTCTATTACCGTTTATGGCATAACCCAGACAGCGTTTTGGCCAAAACCCACATGCCATATCGCTTAGATGCCAAACGCTTAGCGGACTGGAAAAGATGGTTTGTGGAGCCCGACTTTGAGGTCACGACCTTGCCGGATTATCTGCCGGAACACGCCTCGAATCCTTTCTTAACCTTTCAGGCGATTCCGCCAGAATCCCGCTACCGCTTTTTACTGAGCGAAGCCGAATTCACCATCATGAATTACATCAAAGGCAATGTTTGCCGAGGTGCGGTGGCGCTTAATGTGATTCAAGATCGCTTCTGGGTCTTTTTTGCAGCCCCAGGCCAGTTCTCCACCCCAGAATCGTCGGCTTTTTTGGCGGATCAGATGGCGCACTTAAGTATGCCGGCGGGCTCTGAAAGCGACTTTTTATCGATCGCGCATTGGCTTGATTACGCCGAAGGTCAAAAAGAATACCTACACGCCAAAGCGGCGTTTTTGGGTGCAAAAAGCGATCAATTGACCGAAACAGGTGTCGGTATTGTTTGGAATGGAGATCAATCCAACCCGAATGCAGCGCTGACGGTGTTCCGTCATCACGACAGTGCCAGCGTATCCAAAGGCCTCGTGGGTACATCCCCCAAAACGGTTTGGTTGATCGACTACCCTATTCTGGAGCGCATTCACTATCTGCTGGTGGCAGGCTTCGATGTGTATGGCTCTGTCTCGCATCAAGCGATGACGCGCATGTACATGGATTTTTTGCGGATGGAATCGGAAATGAACTACCTATCGATGCTGCCCGAAGAGGTGCGCGATGAGAAGGTCCGTTTTTGGTACCGTGATGCACTGGATGACATCGAGCCTTACTTAAACGTGTTGAAACACGCAGGCGTCCCTGCATTGGTGAAAACACGCGGGCCAGATCACACTTTTGCGCTTGAAGCGAGCTTACGCTCCCATTTAGCGGATGCGGTCACAAACCCGTTTGATCTAGGCAAAAGCCCGCTGGCCGATGACACAAATCAGTGGCTTAAGCGGCTCTTTAACTTGAAAGGCACGCCCGCAACCCTATTGCCCGAGAGCGTGCTCATTTTGGTCGAGACCAACCAAGGTAATGACACCGTGTTAAGCCTGACCTCGGATTCGGCCTACTTTAATATCTCGTCGATGTTTGATGAGGATGATCGCCGAGCACGCAACGAGGATAAAATCACGGTAGGCCACGGCATCATTAGCCCCTACCCTGATGCTATCTTCCACATAAAAGAAGCGGATATACCAGACTTTGTAGAAAGCCTATCGAATGTAGTCGATGAGGCCCAGTATTCGTTGTTATTGGACCGATTTGGGGTACGCCGTAACGCACCCGAATTTTGGTCCATCAGTGATCGCATCCACGCTTGGTACGCGAAAGATCAGCCATTGACCAGTGGCTTACTGGATTACAACCGATTGGATAATCGCTAACCGATTAGGCCGCCCAAGCACTGCCCAAGAATCACAATGTTGGCTAGGTAGCCGATCATGAAGGCATAGCTTCGAGGGCTTGGGTTACGCTCTGTGGCGATTGCGTAATAAAGCCCCATGTGCGCCACACGAGCCAACGCAAACACCCAGACGGCCACCGCAAGGCTCCCAGAATCAACACCCAAGGCGATGGCCAAGGCCACACTCCCGAGAAACAGCGGCAAATTCTCAATCGAATTCCAGAACGTACGATGCGCGCGAAACACAAACGAGTCGTGGCTGAGCGCGTCATCAATTTTACCGGGAATAGCGCCCGGCTCTTTCGCTTTCACCGCACTTGCGATGGCATGCTGGGCTAATACCGTGACCAACACCAAAAACACACCCGAGAGCGCACCTGTGTAACCAATATCCATCTTGTATTACCTTTGACTATTCTTCACAGTAGATTGTACGTACGAGAGGCCCAAAACGATGGGGCATTGTCGGGAACGGACTATTCTAGTGAGTGAAGCATTCCAAGGAACGGATCTCTCCAGATACACTCCAACCCAGTATCTTTATTTCGAGTCGTCGATATGAAAATTTTTACCTGCCACTGTGGCGATGATCACCTTCTGTTCTTTGAAAGCTGCCAGTGCATCGCGTGCCAACGATTACTGGGCTACGCTGATGACCAAAAAGCGATTAAAGCCTTTGACCCAACCGATCAAGCCGGAGTGTACCAAGTAGCAGGCGGCACTCAGCTCTATACCCCGTGTACCAATTATAGCCAGCATCATGTCTGTAATGCGATGATTCCCCTTGCGCAAAGCGCCGAACAGCCTTTGTGCCGTTTTTGTCAATTTAACGAAGGCATTCCAGACCTTAGCATCGAACATCACCAAAACCTCTGGCATAAACTGGAACTGGCCAAACGCCGAACGCTGTTCACTTTAGATGCGCTGGATCTCCCTTTAATCACCAAACAAGAAGACCCCGAAAAAGGCTTAAGCTTTTCGTTTTTAGCGGATAAAACCGCCTCTGATCATTTCACAACCCCGATTGAAGGACTGGACCCCGTCTTTACCGGTCATGCGAATGGCTTAATCACCATCAACATCGCGGAAGCCGACGATGTTGCTCGCACTCAGGCACGCGTGGCCATGGGTGAGCGCTACCGTACCCTGTTAGGGCATTTTCGCCATGAGATTGGGCATTATTATTGGGATCTTTTGATCCGAGACGATGAACACTGGCTGGCCGCATTCCGGGATTGCTTTGGGGATGAACAGATCGACTACCAAGAGGCACTGGATCGCCACTACCAACAAGGCGCACCAGCCAACTGGCAAAATGAGTACATCTCGGAATACGCGACCATGCATCCATGGGAGGACTTTGCAGAGACTTGGGCCCATTATTTACATGTGGTCGATACGCTCGAAACCGCCCAAAGTTATGGCTTGCAGGTAAAAGCGGAGCTTCGCCAAGACAACTCACCGGTGATCAGCGAGGTGGATTTGCCTCAAGATGACCCCTTATTTGGTAAGCGCTCGGAGATGCGAAATATTTTGGATACCTGGGTACGGTTCTCAGTGATTTTAAACTCACTGAACCGCAGCATGGGATTGCCCGATGCGTATCCTTTTGTACTGAACAAGGCTGTGGAGAACAAGCTGACGTTTATTCATCGCTTGATCCACACAGCCCGCTAGATCATTCGCCTAACAGCGCACGGATGCGCTCAAGGTCTTCTGGCGTATCCACACCCGGTGGCGGTAATTCACACGCTTCTTCCACGTGAATTTTCGCCCCATTCCAAAGGGCACGAAGCTGCTCTAAGCACTCCGTATCTTCGACTTGAGCCGACGGCCATTGAACAAAATCGTTCAAGAGTTTGACACGGTAACCGTAGATACCAATATGACGCTGCCACGAGAACCCTTCTGGCATTTGATCAGGATTTTTCATAAACGCATCACGCGGCCAAGGAATCGGCGCACGGCTAAAGTACATCGCCATACCGTAAGCGTCCGAGACAACCTTAACGACATTTGGATTCATCAAGGATTCTAGCGTTTCGATCGGCTCCGATAACGTTGCTATGCTGGCCGTTGGTGCATTGAGTAAGTTCTTCGCCACCTGATTGATCACACTCGCAGGGATCAATGGCTCATCACCTTGCACGTTGACCACAACCGCATCATCGTCCAAACCTAACTGGGACACCACCTCTTGAAGGCGATCGGTCCCGGATGGATGGTCGTCTCGTGTCATGCACACTTCGGCGCCAAACGCCTTTGCTACGGACTCAATACGCTCATCGTCGGTGGCAATGATGACTCGGTCAGCCTCACTTTTCAGCGCACGCTCATACACGTGCTGGATCATCGGCTTGCCGTGAATATCGGCTAAAGGCTTACCCGGAAACCGAGAAGAGCCAAATCGCGCTGGGATGATAACGCTAAAACCCATAGTCGTGTCTTCCTTAAGTGCTAATAACGGGATTCTTTAACGCGCTCTTCAGCTGTGAGCGTACGCGCTTCTGATTCCAGCATCACCGGAATATCATCACGAATCGGGTATGCAAGGCCACTGGCACGGCAGATCAACTCATTGGTTTCTGCATTGTATTCAACAGGTGCCTTGGAAACAGGACATACCAAGATATCCAATAATTTCTTATCCATGTTTAAACTCTTTAAGGTCGTTGTTCCGAAAGGCTGGCTCGATCTTGTGCCAACCACGGGGTAATGATGGATGATAACGGTGTTTCAAAGGCCGCTTCAACCGGCCAGTAAAAAAGCCGTTGCTTTAACACCGTTGAAAACGCGCCGCATTTTACGGCGTCTTTTTCGGTCATTAAGATGGGTAAATCCCCATCAAAGCTGACATCTTGCTCGGTTATCGCATGATGATCGCCAAACGGGTGACGATGAATCTTGAACCCGTATTGCTCTAACATCGTAAAAAAGCGCTCTGGATGACCAATACCGGCCAACGCATGCACTTCTGGATGGGCCGCTAAGCACTCTTCAATGGTGATCGGCTGACCGCTCATCAAGGAGATCACTCGGCTAGAGGCCAAGCTCATGGAGAGAGACGGTGCGTATTCGAATGAGCCTTGGCCGTTTAAAACCACCAGATCCACATCCGCCAAACGAGAATTGGATTCACGCAGCGGACCCACGGGCAAACAGTGCTCATTTCCTAAACCACGCGCCTTATCAATCAGGACGATCTCACGCGTGCGCCCCATCTTGTAATGTTGCATGCCATCATCACTGATGATGATATCGCAATCGTAATTGGACAGAAGCGTCTGACAAGCACGCGAGCGATCAGGATCAATGACAACGGGCACTTGAGCCCGACGCTTAAGCAGCAACGGCTCATCACCAGCAATCAAGGCGGTATCGCTGTCATCAACACAATGTGGAAACGACGCAGGCATCGCTTTGTAACCGCGACTGACAATACCCGGCTTGCAACCAAGCTGTTTTAACTCATTGACCAAGGCGATGGTAAAGGGCGTTTTCCCGGTACCGCCAACCGCGATGTTACCCACCACCCAAAGTGGTACCGGCGGCTGCCACTGCTTGGCTTTATCTTGCTGGGCTTTGCGCTTGGCAAGACGGCGGAAAAGGCACTCAAGCGGTGCTAACACCTTTGGCCAGCAGGCGTTGCTGTACCATGCCTTTTCCAATCGGTTCATTATTCACTGACCTGCTGCGTGGTCATGCTCAGCTTGGTGAAACCCAGCTTACCGGCCACATCCATCGCGGTTACAACGGATTGATGCGGTGTTTTCGCATCCGCGGTAATGGCCAGTGGTGGTTTCTCTTCGGCATTGGCGTTATCGCCTAAGATTTTGATCAGTGCGTTACGTAAGGTCGATGCTTGTGCGTTGATCAAAGGCTGATCATTCACACTGAAGTTACCATCGGCCGTAATGATGATGTCGATCAGGTCCTCCGGAAGATTACTGACTTCAGTCTCAGAAACCTCCGGGAGGTCTACCTCAAGATGCGCTTCGTTGGTAAAGGTGGTGGATACCATAAAAAAGATCAGCAGGAGGAACACGACATCGATCAGAGGGGTCAGGTTAACGCTGACCTCTTCTCGTTTTTGTCTTTGGAATTTCACAACCGGCCTCGGGATCAGTTTTTGGTTTCGATGGAGCGCTCACCATGAACCACTTCGACCAGTTTGATGGCCTCTTGCTCCATGTTCACGACCAGTGAATCGACTTTACGCTGCAAATGACGGTGCGCAATCAAGGTAGGAATGGCCACCACAAGGCCTGCGGCCGTGGTCATCAAGGCTTCGGAAATACCACCTGCAAACAAACCCATGTTACCCGTACCTGAGGCCATCAACATGGTGAACACCTTGATCATACCAATTACGGTACCCAACAAACCCAGCAGCGGCGCAATGGCGGCGATGGTGCCAAGTGCGGTTAAAAAGCGCTCCAGCTCATGAATCACCTGGGTAGCGGCTTCTTGAATGCTCTCTTTCATCACCTCGCGACCGTGGGAGGCGTTATTCAAACCCGCCACCATAATGCGCCCTAAAGGACTCGCGTTTTTAATCGCTTTTAAATCATCCGCCGTGAGGGATTTGTTGTTTAATCGGGTCCAGATATCTCGTGTTAGTCCTTGAGGGGTTACTTTATCGGTGCGCAAAAACCAGATGCGCTCCAGACAAATAGCCAGCGATACTACAGAACAGGCGATGATGGGGATCATCAACCACCCACCAGTGGTCATCAATTCAAACACGTGCATACCTCCTAATGTGAGGTGGCTACTTTACCATAGCTTTCATCGAACGAGTAAGGCCTTAACCCTTTGACCAGAGTCGCTTTTGAGACTGTTGGTGGGTATCCAATCGGCAACCTTGTGAATCACTTTTTAAGGTGATCATCCCTGCTTGGTCTGTCCGATGAATCGGTATGTCATAAGCACGTATCCGCTCAACCACGGTTGGGTGCGGATGCCGATATCGATTTAAAAAACCCGCCGAAATAATGGCCGCTTGCGGTTGTGCGACTTCAAGCAAGGCGCTTGATGTCGAGGTCTTACTGCCATGATGCCCAACCATAAGCCAAGTGACAGGGCCAATTTTGGGCATTAACCACGCCTCCACTTCGGTATCGGCATCACCCATCAGCAACAAAGAACACTCCCGCCCTTGCACCTTTAAAATACAGGACTGCTGATTGGTATCGTTGGAGCTTTGCTGCCTAGGGTCGCGAATGTATTCAAACCGAACCCCATTCCAGTCCCAAGCCGGCGCATCGTGGCACGACTGACGTTTAATTGAAGCATCAATAGGTAGGATCCAAGGTGAGCCGTAATCCAAAGAGGCGACCTTGGTTTTGTCGAGAATGAAAGAAGCGCCACCAATATGATCGGTATCCGAGTGACTGATGATGAGCTTATCTAAGCGCTCAATATTCTGGAACTGCCAAAGCGGCCAAACAGCACGCTCAAAGGCGGTTATTCCTGAGCGGTAAACAGCACCCGAATCATACAATAAGCGAGCATCACGAGTTTGGATCAAAACAGCCGAGCCCTGTCCAACATCATAAACACGGGCCTCAAACGCCCCTTCGGATAAATGCGGCTTTGCAGGCAAAACCAAGGGGATCAACAAGGCCATCATCAGCACCCACTTAAGTCGATGCCTCATCAACAAGCAGAGCATCAAGGCAATCAACCAAAGGCTACTGCCCTCAGGCAACGACCATCTCAGAAAACCATTTGGCAAAGCGTTTGAATGCCACACCAGCAAAGACCAGAATTGATCCAAGAGCCAAGCCACCCACTCAAGGGGAGCCAAAGGGCCTAATAAGCTTATTAAACCGGCTACTGCGCTTGCTACTAACAGGATCAACATTAGGGGGATAGCCCAAAGATTCACCCAAGGCGATATCCAGGATACGCCATCAAACAGGGTGAGCATCAATGGCATCATCAAAAGGCCCATCCATACCTGCATCCGAAAAGCTTGACGTACCTTACCCTCTTTTTTGCGCCTAGAGCCTAACAGCATCAGCACACCCACGGCCCAAAAACTCAGCCAAAGACCGGTTTCGTAAATGGCGAGTGGATCCGAGGCTAACACCACGGTCAGTGCGACCAGCCAGCGCTGCCAAAGCGCGATCTCTTTTTGGAATAGATATGAACCCAGCACCACAGCCGCCATCAGCCAAGCGCGCTGGGTGGGCAGAGAGCTTCCCGCCAGCAGGACATAAACACCACTGAGCACAAGCGCGGTGATCACCCCTAACAACAAAGAGATGCGGGCCGAGCGCACTTCCCTACGCTTTAAAAAGAGCCCCACCACACCGCCAATTAAGCGGCCAGCCATAAGGCCCGCCAAGACACACAAACCGATGTGCAAACCGCTGACTACCCATAAATGGGCCGTACCTGTGATTTGAAGGACTTGCCAATGACTCGGACTAATGCCGCGCTTGTCACCTATCCAAAGCGCTTTGAGTGACTCCTTTGCGGCCAAGTGTGGAGGAGCCTCTGCCGGTAAGACTCGATCGAGATACTCGGCCACTCGGGATCGAATGGCATTGATCGAAACAGCGCTTGCAGGTTCAAAATCGAGCAAGACTTTTACGTACCCCGTTGCGTCCACCCGCCTAATAAAGGCGTGACGTTCAAGATCAAACGCCTTGGGGTTTCGATAACTGTGCGGTGGTTTCAGTTTTGCCACGACGTGGATTGCGTCGCCCGCGTGGTAGAGGTGATCGGTGTTGTAAACATTTAGGGTTATGAATCGAAGATTCGGTGGCTCAGCTTGGGTTTTGGTGGATTCAGTTTTAGACACCGAATCCACTCGTAAGCGAAACCGTTGATAACCCGGCTTGATTAACACCAGATCATCCACGACACCTGAGATAGCCCAAACATCCACCTGATTAAGTTTTAATCGGTGCGATAGCCCCCAATCGGCATGAATAAAAAACCAAACCGCACCGAGCACTGCACAAAGAAGGTGTACTGAGTTGACTTTCACCGGATGAGCCTGGGCGGTGCGACCTGTATGGATCACCGCGCCCACTAGCACCACACTCAGCCCAAGCGCCAACACGCCCCAAAGAATGTAAGTATCCGAAAGCCGTGATGCAGCAAAAATCCCTAAAATAAATCCGATCATCCTTGATCCTTGGTTGGATTACGCGGCTACCCTGTGCATAATACGGCTACTTTTTTCAGTTGTCGTACAGGCTATGCCACGTAAGTTCATCAAGAAGTATCTTCCCAATGAATCCAGCTTAAAGAGCCACAAGCACCTTAGCTGGCTGGGCGACCACCTGCACGATCCAGGTCTTTGGCATTTGACGCGTAAGTCGGTGTCCAAGGCGTTTTTTGTGGGGGTGTTTTGCGCATTTTTGCCCTTCCCTTTGCAAATGCTGATTGCCGCCTTCCTGGCGATTGTGTTTAGAAGTCATATCCCTATTTCGGTCAGCCTTGTTTGGCTAACCAATCCAATTACCATTCCGCCAGTGTTTTATTTCACCTATTGCGTGGGCGGCTGGTTATTAGGAACACGTGGTCGTCCCATCGAACTTGAGCTTTCAATCGAAGCTTTAATGCACGATTTGCCAGCCATCTGGTGGCCTTTGTTAACCGGTTCGGTGGTGTGTGGCTTGGTGTTTGCGACGCTGGCCTATCTGATCGTAAATCAGATCTGGATCTATTCCGTTAGACGCTCTTGGTCACTGCGCCGCAAAAAGAAATCATAAAATCACTGAGCCGTATTGCTCAGCGATCTTGTTCCTGTAACTGCCCATCCTTTAAGACCAGCACTCGATCCATCGTACTGGCCAATTCCAGATCATGCGTTACCACGATAAACGCTGTGTTCAAACGCTGATTCAAATCCATCATTAAGTTCTGAATCTCTTCAGCCGTTTGACGATCCAAATTACCGGTGGGTTCATCCATCAAGACACAAGCAGGCTCGTTAACCAGTGCGCGAGCAATGGCCACTCGCTGACGCTCACCGCCACTCAATTGCGCTGGCTTATGATCAACACGTTGCTCTAGGCCGACCTGAACCAACAAACGCTGCGCCTTCTCTTGGGCAACTTTAATGGGTTCACCGGCCAACACTTGCGGGATGGCCACGTTTTCAAGTGCGGTAAATTCTGGCAACAGATGATGGAATTGGTACACAAAACCCAACTGGCGGTTACGAATCGCAGAACGCGCTTTCTCACTGACCGTGTAGAGGTTTTCACCACCAACGCTGACCTCGCCGACCGACGGCTTTTCTAAGCCACCCAGCAAGTTCAGTAAAGTACTTTTACCCGAACCCGATGTCCCAACAATCGCCACACGGTCGCCTGCTTTTAACGTAAAGCTAACCCCTTTGAGTACTTCTAGGGAGCGGCCCGCTTCTTCGTAGGTTTTGCCGGCATTTTGGCACACTAATACATCTTGATTACTCATAACGCAGCGCCTCGGCCGGTTGGGTGCGCGATGCACGCCATGCAGGATAAAGAGTGGCAATAAAGCTGATGGCCATCGCCGCACTGGTAATGAGAGTGACATCATCCCAGTTCAGTTGTGATGGCAAATAGCTGATGAAGTACACATCCGATGAGAGAAACTCGATGCCCAAGATGCGCTCCAGCCAGGCAACCAAATCAGAAACCGTCAGTGCAAGCAGGACACCTAAGCCTGTACCTAGCACGGTACCGATCATTCCAATCAACATACCTTGCACCATAAAGATTCGCATGATCATGCCAGGTGTCGCACCTAACGTGCGCAGAATCGCGATATCAGCCTTTTTATCGGTTACCACCATGACCAACGTGGACACAATGTTAAATGCAGCTACAAACACAATCAGGAACAACAGCAAACCAATCATGCGCTTTTCCATTTGGATCGCCTGAAAGAGATTACCGTGTGTACGCGTCCAATCCGAAACTAAGTAATAACCTTGCAAGGTAGATCCAATATCACGCACCGCTTGCGGCGCATCAAAAAGATCCGAGAAGGTTAAACGCACGCCTTCCACCCCGTCTGGGATTCGCTTTAATTTTGCGGCATCGTCAATGTGCACGTAAGCCAAGGTGCTATCAAGCTCTGCACCGACCGAGAAGGTTCCAACCACGGTAAAACGCTTTAAGCGCGGGGTTACACCCGCAACACTGATGGATGCTTCTGGCAGAACCAAGGTGACTTTGTCACCCATGCGAACACCCAAATAGCGCGCCAGAAGGTCCCCTAAAATGATGCCATATTCACCCGATTTTAGGTCATCCCACTGCCCTGCCTTCATGTGCTTCGACACAATCGACACTTTGGATTCTTGTTCCGGTAGGACACCTTGAACCATCACACCACGTACCTGCCCCTCGTTGGTGAGCATACCTTGAGCATGTATAAAGGGGGCTACACCAGTGACGCGCGGGTCTTTCTCGATTTGATTCGACAAGGCCTGCCAGTCAGGTATCGGCGCATCGTAACCAGAGATGGTTGCATGAGGGACCATCCCTAAAATGCGGTTTTTCAGCTCACGGTCAAAACCGTTCATAACCGACAAAACCACAATCAAAGCAGCGACACCAAGCATTAAGCCAGTCATCGATACCAAAGAGATGAAAGAGATAAAATGATTATTTCGTTTGGCGGCGGTATAACGCAGGCCAACGAACAGAGAAAATGGTTTAAACATGATCGCGGATTAAATCACAGTTCCTTTGAATACTCTAATAAAATCAGTTACTCAGCCCCGCGAACACCTCGGCATGCTGTGTACTCATCACGAGTATCCCGATATGATGACCTTACCTCTAAAGACAGATTCAAGGTGCGTCATGTCAGCGTTAATGACCGAACAACTGGATGGCATTATGACTGCTTTTGATCAGTTAAGTGCCCGTCTACTCTCTTTTTCGGATCTTTTTTTACGCGAAAAGCCCACCTACTTTGCCGAACTGCCCACACAAACCGAACCGGTTAGCCTTATGCAACTTCAACAACAGCTAGTCGATGTCTGGCACAAGGACGGCGAAGATGGCCGCACTACCGCAAAACTGTATGGACTCATTGGTGTCAGTGACACCCTATTAGCGGAAGGCGTTTTACTCAATGAAGCCAAGGCGGCCTTTAAACAGCAGATAAGCAAGCTGATGAAGAACGAAACCGGCCAAGTTGCAGAACAGCTTAGGCACCGAAGCGATACATTGGCACGCGCGCTGAACCGAGCCGGGCTTGGACGACTGCACTTAAAACAGTGTTATCGCCAGATCCCGATCCTGGATCATCAACCTGACAGCGTAAAATTTAGCTGGTACTCAAGTGGGCGCAGCATCCGAAAGATCACCGTTCAAGATGCGATCGACCGATTGCTCAAATTGGATACCAGCCGCCCGCACATTCAGATCCAGCTCGATCAATGCAACCGCCTGCGTGCTCACACCGAGCTTGCTCAAGTACAAACTCAAGTACCCGTCGTGCGGGCCAACTTTGTGTGGAATCGCCAAGGCGACACACCCGACCGAAAAGCACGTAATTGCCCATTGCCGATTTTATTTCCCATCGACAAAAGCAAAGGGTTTCCAAGCCACAATACACTGCCCGAGCAACTGCCCGAAAGGACACGCGCTGAGCGCTCTGATAGTATCATCGACCCAGACCCTTTTTTGCCAAGCATTCGGGTGCATTTGTACCGAAACGGAGCCTAAGACCATGCCCAAAAACGTACTTCATCACATTGGCGTCGCCGTTGGCTTTTGTGGCCTGATCGGCTGGTTTTTGGCGTGCAAATCTCTAGGCGGCTTTGATGCCATTGTCGCTCTCGCACCTGCCGAGTATGAGGGTGCCTTTTTAATGCTCGCAATTGGATGCTTGATGGCGCCGGGCTTTTTTATTTGGTCGCGTTACAACCGCTGGTTAGAGCGTACGCTGGATATTAAAGGCACCGTTTTTGATTCGAACGATTCGGTCAAAACTGAAAATAAATAAAAGGGGCCTCCCCCTCTGAAAGCGCCGCTACACAATAGATAAAACCGCACAAGGATGCCCCTTGCACCCAAGCAGGCCAGAGCACCAATCGGTTTTTAAGCCTCGACAACCAAGCATTCGGTACATAGTGCCCTAACAAGGCAACAAACCAGACAATCACACCCACCGCCGTGACAGGGAATGCCCCGTTCTGCCAGATCAACAAATCCTGATAAATGGCGAAGGCCGCCTCCATCTCGGGCGCTCTGAAAATAACCCTTAATAAAACGACCAGCAAAAACACCCACACAGTTAAATACAATCGGTTCAGCCATGGCGAAGACAAACCTCCATAGGGGGATCGATCATGCTCTCGACAGTAACGCTCGTAACAAACCAAAGCGCCGTGCAAGGCACCGTAAAGAATAAAATTCCACCCCGCTCCATGCCAAACCCCGATCGCGATGAAGGTGATCATCAAATTACGATAAGTACGATGATTCCGACTGCCCCCTAAACCGAAGAATAGATAATCGCGAAAGAAAGAAGACATCGAGATATGCCAACGCTGCCAAAACTCAGAGATCGATTGCGCCTGATAAGGGCGTCTAAAATTCACCGGCAGTTGATAGCCCAACATTTTAGCCACGCCACGCGCCATATCGGTGTAGGCCGAGAAATCCAGATAGATCTGCAAGCTGTAGCCGATCACCGCCATCCAGATAAACCCCGAGCTAAAGAGCTCCGGCTGTTGAAAGGCAGGGTCCACCCAATGTTTGGCTAACAGATCGGCCAACAGTACCTTTTTGATCACCCCTTTTAAAAACAACAGCGCGCCATCCATTAATTCTTGATCGCTGGCGATGGCACGACGCTCTAGCTGCGGCAGAAAGTCCTTCGCCCGAACAATGGGACCTGCCACCAATTGCGGAAAGAAAGAGACAAACAGCGCAAAATCCCAGAACGAGCGGGCGGGCTTTAAATCACCTCGGTAGACATCCAAGCAATAACTTAAGCATTGAAAGGTATAGAATGAGATGCCCACCGGGAGTATCCATTCAATCATCAAGCCGTGAGCACTGAATCCAAGCGGCTCTAATAGAGCGTTCAGGTTCTCGAGAAAGAAGCCAAAGTATTTAAAGGCCCCTAAAATGCCCAAATTGAACCCTACGGAAGCCCACATCCACGCTTTTGCATGGGAGCGGCGGTGAGCGATCCGACGCCCTAACACCGCATTACCCAAGGTCATCACGAGCATCAAAAGGCAAAAACGGTAATCCCAACAGCCATAGAAGTAGTAACTGGCCGCCAGTAGCACCATCTTGGCGGCCCGATTACTCTTGAATACCCAGCGGGTCGATGTCAGCACCAGAGCAAAGAAACCGATAAACGCGAACGAGGTAAAAATCATACCCCCTCCTTAAAGAGCGCTAACACTTCTTGCTGAAGACGCCGAGCTAAACGCACCTCTCCGGCTTTAGTCAGATGCACCGAATCGGCAAAAAATGTGCGCCCACCTGGGATCAAATCCTCCAACGCTAACACAACACCCAGATGATGATTGAGCCAGCGCGCGGCCTCCGCTTCTAATGCTTGGTTATAGCGCTGATAGGCATAGTAAAGATCCTCCAAATCAAAACAATGCGCGTAGTAACGCGCTGTTTCAGAGAAGCTTAACTGCTCGGATTCCGATTGATCTTGCCGATAAGCCTTGCCGTTTTCAATCAAGATATAGGGCAACTCACGGTCACGAATAAGGCGTAACATGGCTTGAAGACCCTGCTGATAACCTTGTGTATTGATGCGTGGCGCTGGCTCCACCAACATCGACAAAGCCGGAGTATCCCTAAGAAACGTTGTATTTTTGATCAGAAGATCACGACTCATCAGCCAACTGGGCAGCTCCAGCTGGTAAAACTGATCGCGAACAGTACGAGAGGTTTTGCAATGACTGCTGAGTTCGTTCAACCCGGTGTAGATGATCACGCCATCTAATTGATAATCTCGAATTAACACCTCAAGAACCCGAGCTTGCTCTTTTGATGTTAAACCGGCGATCCCAGCATTGATGATGTTGAACCGAGTGGGTGAGGCATCCAAAAGCTGCTGCTCCAACAGATTGGCCGCGGTTACCTCATTGTTTTTTGCATACGCCCCCATCACTGTCGATGCACCGATAAAGGCTATTCGAACCTCGTTAACCGGTTTCTCTTGGGGCAGGTCTTGATCACGAAGACCTAGGTTATTGGCTTGGATGACGACATCGCCCCCCTTGATCTCAATGTGAGGGGCCAGCGTTTTAACACCAAAAAGGGGATTAAGTTGGTAGGACGGCGTTTGATAAATACGATCAATCACCGAAACGCCGCTCTTTATCTCAGAACGGACTTGAAGGAAAAGCTCCCCACACAGCAGGAAGCCTAAAGTCCATAAGACGATCCTGGTCATAGTGCTTCACTTGGTTAGTTAAGCAAAAGGGAGCAATCCTGCTCCCTTGTCGTACGCTATGATCTGACGCTAAGTTACTTTTTACAAGTTGGCAATGCGATTTAGCCCTGCAATAGCTGCAACACGGTAGGCTTCGGCCATTGTAGGGTAGTTGAAAGTCGTATTGACAAAATACTCAATGGTATTTGCCGTACCTTCTTGACGCATAATCGCCTGACCGATGTGAACGATCTCGGAAGCTTGGTCACCAAAGCAGTGGATACCCAAAATCGCCAACGTCTCACGATGGAACAGGATTTTCAGCATACCGACCGGCTGGCTCGAAATCTGCGCACGCGCCGTATCTTTAAAGAACGCCTGACCCACTTCGTAAGGGACTTTCTCGCGTGTGAGCTCCTCTTCGGTTTTACCGATAGAGCTGATCTCTGGGATGGTATAGATACCCGTTGGTACATCATTGATGTAACGGAAGTGATCCGCCCCCACAAGATCCGCCGCCGCAGAACGACCTTGGTCAAGCGCCGCAGACGCTAAGCTTGGCCAACCAATCACGTCACCCGCTGCATAAATGTGCGGCAGTTTCGTGCGGTAATGATCATCCACCTCTAATTGACCACGGCTGTTAGCTTCAAGGCCCGCCGCTTCAATATTAAGGTTATCGGTGTTACCAGTACGGCCGTTACACCACAAGAACGCATCAGCGCGGATACGCTTGCCCGACTTCATGTTCAAGATCACACCGTGATCATCACCTTCAACGCTCTCGTATTCTTCGTTGTGGCGGATTTTTACCGCGGTATTACGCAAGTGGTAACTCAGCGCATCGGAAATCTCACCATCCAAGAACGACAGCAAGCGATCACGTGTATCGATCAGATCCACTTTTACACCCAAACCACTGAAGATAGAGGCGTATTCGCAACCGATAACACCGGCACCGTAGATGATTAAGGTACGCGGGGTGTGATTCAGTTTCAGAATCGAGTCGGAGTTGTAGATACGCGGGTGGTTAAAGTCGATGTCCGGTGGGCAGTAAGGACGGGAACCGGTCGCGATCACAATGTTTTCAGCTTTCAGGGTTTCATTGCCTGAAGCGGTCCCTTTAACGACGATGGTGTTTTGGTCCTGGAACTCAGCATGACCAAAGAACACGTCCACACGGTTGCGCGCATAAAAGTTGGTACGCAGCATAACTTGGTTAGAGATCACCTTTTCAGCGCGGGTTAACACTTTTGAAAATGAGAACCAGCGTGGTTCACCGATATCACGGAACATAGGGTTCGTGTTGAATTCGATGATCTGCTTAACCGAGTGACGAAGGGCTTTAGATGGGATGGTTCCTTTGTGGGTACAGTTACCGCCCACGGCATCCTGCTCCTCAATGATAGCGACTCGACGACCGTGTTTGACGGCATTCATCGCAGCGCCTTCACCGGCAGGTCCTGAGCCGATTACCACCACATCATACTCATATACAGCCATTCACATCCCCTTATTCTACTCTGTTGCTCAGATTATTGTTCGTCGTACAAGACGACCTTATTTTGATTTCAGCTCGTAACCTAAAGACGCATCTTGACCGTCTTTTTGCTGTTTTAATTGTTCGATACGACGCTGCTTTTCATCTTCATCATCACAGATGGCTTTATCGCCACCACAAATATCACATGCCGTATCCATGCCCAGTGCTGCCATACCGCCACACGAGCCAGAAATAGGTTTACGTCCCAACAGGACACCGACCGACATCGCCAAGACAATCAGCAATAATCCGGACAGTACAAAAACGAAAATCTCCACAGTAACCTCACTTGACCAATCGAGCTTTGAAGCCGTCGGTCATCATTTCTTTGAAACCGTTCTCTGATTTTACTATAAAAAACGCGTCAATCTTATGCTCAATTGCGTATTGCATCGCTTTCTCTTCACCCATCACGGTAAAGGCCGTTGCCAAAGCATCGGCTTCAGCACAGGTATCACTGAGCACCGTCACCGAAGCCAGCTTATGCGTTATTGGCTTTCCGGTCGATGGATCAATCGTATGAGAGTAACGCACGCCTTGATCTTCAAAGTAGTTGCGATAATCACCCGAAGTAGCAATACCTGTATCACTGACATGAACAATCTGCTGCACGCTGTGCATCACAGAAGCAGGACTTTCAATGGCAATACGCCAGGTTTCGCCATTGGGCTTAAGACCTGATGCGCGAAGCTCGCCACCAATCTCAACGAGGTAACGAGTAATTCCCTCTTTTTCCAACACGTGTGCGACTTGATCGACACCGTAACCTTTCGCAATGGCGGACAAGTCGACGTACAGATCGGCTTTCTTGGTGATCTCTTGTGTATCGGCATTCAGAAGCAGCTTTTGATACCCGATGCGCTCTCTTAAGGCATCAACGGTCTGCTCATCGGGCGCTTTCACCACACGACCGTCTGGCCCAAAACCCCATAGATTCACCAAAGGACCCACGGTCACATCGAACGCACCGTTAGATCGATCACTGATTTGATGCGCTAAGGATAGAACATCGTACAAACCATCGCTTGCAGTAATGGATGAACCTGCTGGCATCTTATTAAACAGAGACAACTCAGAATCAGGAATGTAGGTCGACATTGAAGCGTTAACGGCTTTGAGTTCGCGCTCAAACTTTTGAAAAAGGTCTTCTTTACGAGACTCGTCAGTATCGACCCATTTTACGGAGTAGGTTGTGCCCATCGTGCTCCCCGACACACCTACAATTTGTTCCTGAGATTGTGATGCTTCTTGAGAGCAACCGACCAGAAACAAAAAGGCCAGCAGCAGAGCTGCCGGCCAATTCGGGATACGTTTAAAGGTATCCATCAAGGCTTAACCACCGAAGTCGTCAAGGAAGATATTGTCGCGTTCAACACCCAGATCCAATAGCATCTGGATGACGGCCGCGTTCATCATTGGAGGCCCACACATGTAGTACTCACAATCTTCCGGCGCTTCGTGATCTTTCAAGTACTGTTCGTACAGCACATTGTGGATGAAGCCAGTCAGACCATCCCAGTTATCTTCTGGCAGAGGATCGGACAGAGCCAAGTGCCAGTTAAAGTTCGGGTTTTCTTCCTGCAGTTGATCGTACTCTTCGTTGTAGAAACACTCACGAAGAGAACGAGCACCGTACCAGAAAGAGATCTTACGAGTCGATTTCAGACGCTTAAGCTGATCGAAGATGTGGGAACGCATAGGCGCCATACCCGCACCACCACCGATGAAGACCATCTCGTTATCGGTATCTTTGGCGAAGAACTCACCAAACGGTCCGTAAACAGTGATCTTATCACCTGGCTTCAAGCTAAAGACGTACGAAGACATCTGACCTGGTGGCAAGTGATCTTTACCCGGAGGTGGAGACGCAATACGGATATTGAACTTAACAATACCCTTCTCTTCTGGGTAGTTCGCCATTGAGTAAGCACGGATAACAGGCTCAGTTACCTTAGATACGTACTTCCACTGGTTAAACTTATCCCAGTCGCCACGGTACTCTTCTTCGATGTCGAAATCTTTGTAGTGTACTTCGTGTGGTGGCGCTTCTAGCTGAACATAACCACCTGCACGGAAGTCTACGTTTTCGCCTTCAGGCAAACGCAGCGTCAGTTCTTTGATGAAAGTTGCAACGTTCGGGTTAGAATCAACCGTACATTCCCACTTTTTAACACCAAAGATCTCTTCTTCCAGCTCGATGTTCATGTCTTGCTTAACCGCAACCTGACACGACAGACGCCAGCCTTGTTTCGCTTCTTTCATTGTGAAGTGCGATTCTTCGGTTGGTAGCATAGAGCCACCGCCGTCAAGAACCTGACACTTACACTGCGCACAAGTACCACCGCCACCGCACGCTGACGGTACGAAGATACCTGCACCTGCTAGGGTTTGCAGCAATTTGCCACCTGCAGGCACAGTGATCGATTTTTCAGGATCTTCGTTGATGTGAATCGTCACATCACCGGAGCTTACCAATTTTGAGCGGGCTGCCAGAATTACCGCGACCAGTGCAAGCACTACCACGGTAAACATGACAACGCCGAGAACGATTTCAGCATTCATGGGCTTAATCCATCCTTCTGTTGATCATGTCTGAGCAGAATTACAGCTGTACGCCAGAGAACGACATGAAGCCAAGAGACATCAAACCAACAGTGATGAAGGTAATGCCAAGGCCACGCAGTCCAGCTGGAACGTCGCTGTATTTCAGTTTTTCACGGATACCTGCCAGGGCTGTAATCGCCAGCGCCCAACCAAGACCCGCACCCACGCCGTACACAACAGACTCACCGAAGTTGTAGTCACGCTCTACCATGAAGAGCGCCGCACCCATGATGGCGCAGTTTACGGTGATCAATGGTAGGAAGACACCCAGCGAGTTGTAAAGCGCAGGGAAGAACTTATCCAATACCATTTCAAGGATCTGTACCATTGCAGCGATAACGCCGATGTACGAGATGTAACCCAAGAAGCTCAGATCAACTTCAGGGTAACCCGCCCAAGCCAGTGCGCCTTCACGCAGCAGACCGTTGTACAACAGGTTGTTAACCGGCGTAGTGATCGCCAGTACTACGATAACCGCAATACCCAGACCAATCGCCGTTTGTACTTTCTTGGAGATCGCCAAAAACGTACACATCCCCAAGAAGAAAGCCAATGCCATGTTCTCAACGAACACCGCTTTTACGAACAAGCTAATGTACTGTTCCATTACGCATGGCCTCCCTTGCTGTTAGGAGCAATCTCAAACTCAGGCTCTTCGACTTGCTTCTTGTCGTACGTACGAATCAACCAGATCATCAGGCCGATAACGAAGAACGCACTTGGAGGAAGCAACATCAAACCGTTCGCTTGATACCAACCGCCATCATTGACCAGAGGCAGCACCTCAATGCCGAACAACTTGCCAGAACCGAACAGTTCACGGAAGAAGCCAACAAACAGCAGTACCGCACCGTAGCCTAGACCGTTACCGATACCGTCCATGAACGAAAGACCCGGAGGGTTTTTCATCGCGAACGCTTCTGCACGACCCATTACGATACAGTTCGTAATGATCAGACCAACGAATACCGAAAGCTGCTTGGACACATCGTAAGCCACGGCTTTCAGAATTTGGTCAACCACGATTACCAAAGACGCGATGATGGTCATCTGCGCAATGATACGAACGCTGTTAGGGATTTGGTTACGGATGATTGAGATAAACAGATTCGAGAACGCTGTTACCGCGGTTACCGCAAGCGCCATTACCAGCGCTGTGTTCATGTTAGACGTTACCGCCAGAGCCGAACAGATACCCAAGATTTGCAAAGCAATCGGGTTATTCTTAACGACCGGGCTGACTAAAACGTCCTTAGTGGTAGGATTAGCCATTGATTATGCCTCCCCTGCTTTCAAGTTCTTAAGGAAAGGCGCGTAACCGTTTTTACCCATCCAGAATTGAACCAAGTGCGTTACACCATTACTGGTCAGAGTTGCACCAGAAAGACCGTCTACTTTGTGCTCTGCATCTGGTGTAGAGCTATCCACTGAACCTTTAATCAGGTGAAGCTCAGGGTCCCAAGTACCCTCTTCGTAGACTTTTTTGCCTTCCCAAAGCGCTTTCCAGTTCGGGTTATCCACTTCACCACCCAAACCTGGCGTTTCAGCGTGGGAGTAGAAACCAAGACCAACCACTGTGTTCAAGTCACCTTCCAGTGCCATGAAACCGTACAGAGTTGACCACAGACCGTACCCTTTTACTGGAAGAATGATGCGGTCCAATTGACCTTCGTTTTCAACCAAGTAAACGGTTTGGTAACGCGCCTGACGCTTGATCGAAGCGATGTCTTCATCACGGCTTAATGCCTCAGACATAGCCGGATCTTTCGACGCTTTCGCCGCATCATACGTGTTTGGATCTACATCGTCGGTGAACTTACCGGTTTCAAGATCAACCACTTTAGTCGTGATTTTCTTGAAGGCTTCATCGACAGAAACACCGTTACCACCCAGACCAGCTGCGGCCAAGATGTTGCTTTTACGGTCCAACTCTTTGTTGGCAACTTGCTGTGGCTTTAACAAAACCGCTGCAGACGATACAACGACCGAGCAGGCAACACACAGCAGGACAGTCACAAGAATCGTGCGACCGATTGTATCCTTTTTAGCTGACATTACGTGCCACCCTCCGCTTGATATTAGCCTGTACAACAAAGTTGTCGATCAGCGGTGCAAACAAGTTGGCAAACAGAATTGCCAGCATCATGCCTTCTGGGAAAGCTGGGTTTACAACACGGATCAGGATCACCATGATGCCGATCAGAGCACCAAAGAACCACTTACCTTTGTTCGTCATAGACGCAGAAACCGGATCGGTTGCCATAAAGAACATACCGAACGCGAAACCACCCAGTACGAAGTGCCACCAGAATGGCAGACCGAACATTGGGTTTGTTTCTGAACCAATGGCATTGAGCAGAAGCGACATACCCGCCATACCCAGGAAGACACCTGCCACAATGCGCCACGCAGCGATACGTGTCAGCACCAGCAAGCCACCACCAATCAGGATAGCCAGGGTTGAAGTCTCACCCATCGAACCTTGGATTTTGCCCAAGAAAGCATCGAACCAAGTGATGTTGTTAGACAGGATAGCGTCGACACCGCCTGCAGCAGCCATACCCAGAGGGGTAGCGCCAGAGAAACCATCAACAGCCGTCCAGATCGCATCGCCCGACATTTGTGCAGGGTATGCAAAGAATAGGAAGGCACGACCTGTCAGTGCAGGGTTCAGGAAGTTTTTACCTGTACCACCGAACACCTCTTTACCGATCACAACACCAAAGGTGATGCCCAGCGCTACTTGCCATAGAGGAATGGTAGGCGGCAGGATCAGAGAGAACAGGATCGAGGTTACGAAGAAACCTTCGTTGACTTCGTGACCGCGCTTCATCGCGAACAGCACTTCCCAGAAACCGCCCACAACAAAGGTGACCGCGTAAACCGGGAGCCAATACACAGCACCATGGACAATGTTGGCCCATATGCTGTTAGGGTCGAAGCCGCCGCCGATGGACGCAATGATGGCGCCGCGTACACCTTCAAGCTCGGTGATGCCCATTGTTGCCATCGCCGTGTTTGCTTGGTAACCGATGTTCCACAAACCTGCGAAAACCGCTGGGAATGTGCACATCCAAACCGTGATCATCATACGTTTCAGGTCAAGACCGTCACGTACGTGTGCTCCAGACTTTGTTACAGAGCCTGGCGTATAGAAGATGGTATCAACCGCTTCGTAAAGCGCGTACCAATTTTCATACTTGCCGCCTTTATGAAAGTGCGGCTCCATTTTATGGAGGATATTTCTGATGCTCATACGCAGCCTCGCTTAGGTCTCTTTCTCGATGCGCGCCAGATTGTCGCGAAGGATTGGGCCGTACTCGTACTTACCTGGGCAAGCGAAAGAGCAAAGCGCTAAATCTTCTTCGTCTAACTCTAGGCAGCCTAGTTGCATCGCGGTCACGATGTCACCTGTTACCAAAGAGCGCAGCAGCTGAGTCGGCAGAATATCCAATGGCATCAAACGCTCGAATTGACCCGCAGGTACCATCGCACGCTCAGAACCGTTCGTTGTCGTCGTGAAGTCAAACTTCTTAGAGCGGCTCATGAATGATGCATAGATATTCATGATAGAGAACTTATTACCACCTGGAGACAACCAGCCCATAAATTCACGGTTGTTACCCTCTTCCAGCAAACTTACTTGGTTCGCATAACGACCCAAGAAGTTAAGACCTTCCGTTACTGTACGACCATTCCATACAGAACCAGAGATAACACGTGCATTATCAGACGCCAGTTGACCTGTTATCAGGTCATCTAGGTTAGCACCTAGACGCGTTTTAACGATGGTAGGCTTTTTCGCAACAGGGCCTGCAACGGAGACCAAACGCTCTGTAAACAGACGACCTTCGGTAAAGAGTTTACCGATTGCGACAACATCCTGAGCACCGATGTACCAAACAAACTTTTGGCGAGCCACAGGGTCAAGATAGTGGATGTGAGTACCAGGGTTACCCGCAGGGTGAATACCAGCAAACTCTTCTGTTTTAACGCCAGCAACGCTTGGTACGTCTGTACCCGGTGCTTTACATACAAAGACGTCTTTTTCAGGAAGCTTAGCCAGAACCTTTAAGCCGTTTTCGAAATCTTTCGCGTACTCTTTAATGAACAGAGTTGGATCAGCAGCCAAAGGATTGGTATCCATCGCTGTGACAAAGATTGAAGACGGAGTGGTATTTACCGCAGGAACTTTACTGAATGGACGCGTACGCAACGCTGTCCACATGCCTGACGCCTGCAAGTTTTCTACAACCTGTTCACGCGTCAAACCATCAAGACCAGCCGCATCGTACTTCGCGAATTCGACCGCTTCTTCTTGATCATCCAGATCAATTACAACCGACAGCAATGCACGGCGTTCGCCACGATTAATCGCAGAAACGACACCGGCACCTGGTGCAGTAAACTGAACACCTTCTGTTTTTTTATCGGTAAAGATCAATTGACCGAGTTTAACTCGATCTCCCACCTTGACGGCCATTGTTGGTTTCATACCAACATAATCAGGCCCGCTCACGGCGACCGAACGAATAACCGGCGAATCAGATGAAACCACCTGTTCCGGCGCACCCGTTATCGGCAGATCCAGACCTTTAGTGATCTTGATCATACACCTCACCCAAACACTAAAAAAATTTTCAGGGCTGGTTTTCGTAGTGTTTCAGATAACGGAAGAGGACAGGCTATAGGGCAAGTTTTCAACCGCTTCTGATTTTTTTATTTCCGAAAACCCATTACCCCACCAAAAAACCTGTCAATTATACCTGAGCGCCCCTGTTCTTATCTACAAACAGCCTAGTCAAATACCCACCCGACTGTTGAGTGATTAACCAACCAGCTTAGATTTTTTAGTTATAAAAAAATAAAAAAATATAATATATGCGAAATATTACAAAAAAAGCCGCACATTGGCGGCTTTTTGATCAATTGAAAACGACGCTTATTTTTTCGCTTTCGGGAATGCAGGCAGTGTCACTTTTGCCATGTATTGCGCCATACGGATAACCTGGCAGCTGTAACCAAATTCGTTATCGTACCAAACGTACAATACGCAACGGTTGCCATCAGCGATGGTCGCCAGAGCATCAACAACACCTGCAGCACGCGAACCCACGAAGTCGGTAGAAACCGCTTCTGGTGAGTTGCTGTAGTCCACTTGCTTTTGCAAAGGTGAGTGCAGAGCGATATCACGCAGGTAGTCGTTCAGCTCGTCACGGTTGGTTTCTTTACCCAAGTTTAGGTTCAGAATCGCCATGGATACGTTTGGTGTCGGAACACGAATCGCATTACCAGTCAGTTTACCTTCCATTTCTGGCAGGGCTTTAGAAACCGCTTTCGCCGCACCTGTTTCGGTCAGAACCATGTTCAGACCAGCAGCACGACCACGACGATCACCTTTGTGGTAGTTGTCGATTAGGTTTTGGTCGTTGGTGTAAGAGTGAACCGTTTCAACGTGACCGTTCTCAACGCCAAAGCGATCGTTAACCGCTTTCAGGATTGGAGTAATCGCGTTTGTGGTGCACGATGCCGCCGACAAGACCAGATCTTCATCAGTGATGTCGTGGTGGTTAACACCCATTACGATGTTTTTAACGCCTTTACCAGGAGCGGTCAGCAATGCACGAGCAACGCCTTTCGCTTTCAGGTGCAAAGACAGACCTTCGTTGTCACGCCAGATACCCGTGTTGTCGATTACCACGGCATTATCGATGCCGTATTGAGTGTAATCCACTTGATCTGGACCGTCAGAGAAGATCACTTGAATCTCATTGCCGTTAGCAATGATCATGTTGCGCTCTTCGTCAACTTGGATAGTGCCTTTGAATGAACCGTGAACCGAATCACGACGCAGCAAGCTAGCACGTTTTTCTAGGTCGTTCGCAGCCTTACCTTTGCGAACAACGATGGCACGCAGGCGCAGTGATTGACCACCACCTGTGCGTTCGATCAGCAGACGCGCCAACAGACGACCGATACGGCCAAAACCGTAAAGAACAACATCTGTACCTTGACGCTCGTCAGCACCGATAACGGTTGCCAGCTCTTCTTCTAGGAACGCCTGAAGGCTACGGCCATTGCCTTCTTTACGATACTTAACGGCCAGCTTTCCGATATCAACGTGTGCGCTTTTAACGTCCAGCGCTTCCAGTGCTTCCAGCACAGGGTAGGTATCAAGGACAGTCAGCTCTTCTGCCTCGATTTGTCGTGCAAAGCGGTGTGCTTTGATAACGTCAATAACGGAACGCTTTACGATCAAACGACCGTAAACAGAAGTCTCAACATTACGATCACGGTACAAACGACCGACCATCGGAATCATCGACTCTGCAGTTGCTTCGCGTTCTTTCCAATCAGCGAATACTTGATTTTGGCTCACGGGTTTCTCCAACTTAACTCTAGGCATATTTTGAATGCGGGGCGTATTATCCCTATTTCCCCCCAAGGCGGCAAATTAACCTGAGTATACTTTAGCCCGATAGCGACAAAAGCACTTTAGTATCGCTTTGCCGATCAAACCGTTACCATTAGAAATCGTTTTTTAGGATACCCTTGTTCAGGAGAGTGACAGTGACCGAATCGGTCTTTCAACTGCCTACCCAAGCCGGTGACAGCAAATGGATCGGCCAAGCCCATCAAAGCGCCAAAGGCTGGATTATCGCCCAAGCGGCCAAACACCATAAAGGCGTGATTCTGGTAACGACCAAGAACAGCGACAGCGCCGCCCTACTCGAAAGTGAAATCCGTTTTTACGCGGGCCAAAAAGCCCCGGATATACTGCCCTTCCCCGACTGGGAAACCTTGCCATACGACGGATTCTCGCCCCATCAAGACATCACTTCCGAGCGCATCAGTACACTGAACCGCCTAGGCAGCATTAAGCAAGGGATTGTCATTGTACCCGTAAGCACCTTGATGCACCGATTGTCGCCAGCAAGCTTTTTACAAGCACACTCCTTGATGCTCGATAAAGGCCAGACACTGGACCTTGAGCAACTGCGCGAGCGCCTAACCGATGCAGGATACCGCGCGGTCGAAACCGTCTACGAACATGGTGAGTTTGCTGTGCGCGGCTCGATTGTGGATCTCTTCCCGATGGGATCAGACCACCCATACCGGATCGACCTCTTTGATGACGAGATCGACACCCTACGCACCTTTGACCCAGAGACGCAGCGCTCCTTGGATCAAATGGACAAGATCCGCTTACTGCCTGCTCGTGAATTCCCACTCACCGATGCCGCCATTTCGCACTTTAAACAGCAATGGCGCGCCGAGTTTGATGTGGATTATCGCCGCTGCCCTATTTATCAAGACATCTCTCAAGGCATGGCACCGGCGGGTATTGAGTATTATCTGCCGTTTTTCTTTGAATCAACCGCCACCTTGTTTGACTACCTATCCAAGGACACACTGGTCATTCTTGAGGACGGTGTCGACTCGATGGCCGAGCAGTTTTTCCGAGACGCAAGCACCCGCTACGAAGATCGACGTCACGACATCGAACGCCCAATTCTTGAACCCTCGCGCCTATTCCTTCGCTTTGAGGAGTTGTTCTTATCGTTTAAAGCATTTCGCCGATTAAACCTAACCACTGACCCGACCACCGAGGGCAGTGGGCGCTCTAACCTGCCGTGTGAAAACACCGCCGACCTTGGCGTGAATGCGCAGGCTCAGCAGCCACTTGGCAAATTGATCCAGTACATGAAGGATCACCCCAACGAACGCTGGTTATTCTGCGCCGAGTCCGCAGGGCGTAAAGAGTCTTTAATCGAGTTACTAACCAAGGCCAGCATCCAGCCGGATTCGGTCAAGCACTGGTCAGAGTTTGAAAGCGGCAAGCAAAGCATCGCCATTACCACCTACCCTTTGGATCGCGGCCTAAACATGCCGAACGCCTTCCAAGTGGTGACCGAGTCCATGCTGTTTGGTCGACAGGTGTTCCAACGTCGACGCCGCGCCCGCGAAAAAGATCAATCCGACCTTGTCATTCGCAACTTGGCCGAGCTGCAACCCAACGCTCCCGTGGTGCACATTGATCACGGTGTAGGGCGCTATTTAGGTTTGGAAACGATCGAACTCGATGGCCAGAAGAACGAGTTTGTAGCACTCAGCTATGCCAATGATGCCAAGCTGTACGTGCCAGTATCTTCACTGCACCTGATCAGCCGTTACAGTGGCGCCTCCGATGAGCTTGCCCCACTTCACCGACTAGGCACCGAGCAGTGGAGCAAAGCGCGCCAAAAAGCGGCCGAGAAAATTCGAGATACCGCCGCCGAACTTCTGGATATTTACGCACGTCGTGCCGCACGCGTTGGCTTTACTTTTACCAACCCGAAAGAGGATTACCGCCTCTTTGCATCGAGCTTCCCGTTTGAGGAAACGCCCGATCAGGAAACCGCGATTAAAGCGGTGATCAATGACATGACCTCCCCGCAGCCGATGGATCGTCTGGTGTGTGGTGATGTGGGCTTTGGTAAAACCGAAGTGGCAATGCGTGCGGCCTTCGTTGCGGTGCAAAGCAGTAAACAAGTGGCCATCTTGGTACCCACAACCCTGCTGGCACAGCAACACTTTGAGAACTTCCGTGACCGTTTTGCTGACTGGCCAGTCACCGTGGAGCTGATCTCCCGATTTAGAACCGCCAAACAGCAATCGGCTGTGATTGAGCGACTCAACCAAGGCGAGATCGATATCATTGTTGGCACGCATAAACTGCTGCAAACCGATATCCAGTTTAAAAACTTAGGCCTTGTGATCATCGATGAGGAACACCGCTTCGGTGTGCAGCAAAAAGAGCGCTTGAAATCCCTCCGCTCGGAGGTTGATATCCTGACCATGACCGCAACGCCGATTCCACGGACGTTGAACATGGCCATGTCGGGGATGCGAGATCTGTCCATCATCGCAACACCACCGGCGCGCCGCTTAGCCGTTAAAACCTTCGTTCGTGAAGATGACCCAAAATTGGTCAAAGAAGCCATCCTACGGGAGCTGCTGCGCGGTGGTCAGGTGTATTACCTGCACAACGAAGTTAAAACCATCGAGAAAGTCGGTGAGGAGCTAAGAGCCCTCGTGCCTGAAGCCCGCATCGGCATTGGTCACGGCCAAATGCGCGAGCGTGAGCTTGAGCAGGTGATGTCCGATTTTTATCACAAGCGCTATAACGTACTGCTCAGCACCACCATCATCGAAACCGGCATCGATGTCCCGAACGCCAACACCATCATTATTGATCGGGCCGATAAGTTTGGCTTAGCGCAACTGCACCAATTACGAGGCCGTGTGGGCCGCTCGCATCACCAGGCATACGCGTATCTTTTAACGCCGCACCCTAAATCGGTGTCAGCGGATGCGCAAAAACGCCTGGAAGCGATCTCTATGGCTGAGGATTTGGGCGCAGGCTTCACACTGGCCACGCATGACCTTGAAATTCGTGGCGCAGGTGAATTACTGGGTGAGGAGCAAAGCGGACAGATCCAAGGTATTGGCTTTACGCTGTACATGGAGATGCTGGAAGAAGCGATCCAGTCGATTAAAGAAGGCAAAACGCCTAACTTGGACAAACCGCTTAACCACGGTGCTGAGATAAATCTTCGTATCCCGGCGCTGATCCCCGATGATTACTTACCGGATGTGCATAATCGCTTGATCATGTATAAGCGCATCTCGGGGGCGAAGAACGAAACCGAGCTGAAAGAGCTGCAGATCGAGATGATCGACCGCTTCGGTATGCTGCCAGAACAAACGAAAAACCTGTTCCGACAAACCCAGATTAAGCTGACCGCCGATGCACTGGGCATTATCAAATTGGACGCCGGTTCCGCCAGCGGCAAACTGGAGTTTGATACCGAACCAAAAGTCGACCCCTTCACGCTGGTTACCTTGGTTCAGCGCTACCCAACCAAGTTTAAACTGGAAGGAGCAAGCCACCTGAAGTTCATCTTCCCGATGGAGGACAGCGAGGCTCGCTTTAATGCCGTTGAGGGTGTGTTGGAATCACTGGCTACGCCACCTAAAAACTAACGATCTAAAACAAGCGACCTAAAACAAGGGGCCCTCACAACCTTGTGAGACGCCCCTGCTCCATTTGATACACCGCATCAAACTGCGCCCAATCGTGCTGATGGTGTGAAATCATCAGCACCGCTTGTTGGCGCGCTTTCACCCAGTCCAACACATTGCGCTCGATCAGGGCCGCATTCTCTTTATCCACTCCTTCAAAAGGCTCGTCCAGAATCAATAAAGGCGCGTGTTTCAATAACGAGCGTGCTAAAGCTAATCGCTTTCGCTGACCGCCCGATAGATGCTGGCCATTTTCACCAACCATCCGATCCAACCCGCCCGCGGCCTCAAGTTCGGTCCATAGATTGACGGCTTTCAGAGCATCGATCATGGCATCATCGGATAAATCACGACTTGCCAAATACAGGTTATCGCGGACACTTCCGCTGAACAAAGTCACCGGATGCATCATCACCGACATCTGGTCGCGCAGCGCGGTTTCACTCAGCGATGCTATTGAGCACCCTTTTAGAGAGATCTGGCCGGATTCTGGTTCAACAAACCGCGCTAACGCCATGATTAGCGAGCTTTTCCCGCTACCCGAGTGCCCCTTAACGGCCACAATGTCACCGGCGTGCAGTTCAAAATCAACCGACTTTAACGCCGTAAAAGAGCGACCGTTTTCTAAAGGGTAACTCAGGGTTAGATCACGAATACTGAGGCTAAACGGAACCCCTTGGCTTGGCACTTGATCGCCAAATTCTGTCGCGTGACTGACCGATAAAAACGTATCTAAACGCCGCGCGGCCGCCACGGTTTGACCCAAATATTGATACGCCAGTGGCAACACATTAATGGATTCAAACAGCGCAAGACCGGCCAACACAAACATCACCCACAATGGCCCTGTGATGCCCGCTGCATCAACACTCATCTCAAGTACTGGCGAAGGCGCAAGCGCTATCAGCAAGACCAAGATAACAAGGGCCGAGACAACGCCCATCAACGTTTGCCCAATACAGGAGATCGCGACCATCTTTAACTGGGTTTGAGCAAGCTTTACCTCTTGAGCGGCCAGTCGCGCCTTTTGGTCATCCATTCGATTAAAGGAGATCCACTCAGGTAAGGCGGCGATATGCTCCCCCCAAAGATCACGAAACGCTTTTCGATCATCCACCAGCTGCGCACTGAATTTGGATGCCAATCGCGCAAACACCAAAGGGATCACCACTGTGGCCAGCAATAGCAGCACGGCTAAGCCAACACCAGCAAACGGCTGCCACACAGAGACGACCGCAACAGCCACGGCACTTAACACCCAGGCATTCAGCGTTGGGATCATCACCCTTAGGTAGAGGTTATCGAGGGCATCGATGTCTGCCACAAAGCGGGTCAACAAATCCGAAGATCGAAAACGGGAAAGCTGATTAAGCGAGAGCGGCTCAATCGCTTTATACAAGGCCACACGCAGATCCGCCAAGAGCCTAAAGGTCGCCTCATGGGTGACAATGCGCTCAGCGTAACGCCCAGCTGTTCGAGCAATGGCAAAACCGCGCACCCCGGCCCCTGGCGTGTAGTAATTGAAAGATTTGGCCGTGGCTAACGTGACACCCGCTAACGCCGTTGCCGTCAAAAACCAACCGGAGAGCGCCAATAAACCAATACTGGCAATAGCTGTGATTAAGCTAACCAGCCAGCCCAGCGCAATCCAACGGGCTTGGCTTTTCATCATGCCAACATAAGGCAGAAGTACGCGCACCGCCGAGCGCTCTTTAGGATTAGCCATACAGCTGCCCTCCTTTGAGGTGAAGCACACGGTCCACTTGATCTAACCCAGCGGTTCGATGCGTTAACCACACCATCGCCACCTGCCCTTTTAAGGAGGCCAGCGTGTCCAAAATGACCTTTTCGCTGTGCTGATCAAGATGGGCCGTCGGTTCATCCAAAAACCAAACAGACGCCTCCTTGAGGAGCGCCCGTGCAATGCACAAACGCTGAACTTGGCCACCTGAAAGCCCCGTTCCGCCCTCGCCGATGGCCGTATCCAACCCTTGTGGCAGCGCTTGGATGTCGGTTTTAAGACCTGCTCGCTCTAAGGTACGCCATAGCTCATCATCAGATGCGTTTGGCTTAGCAACCTGTAAATTCTCCTTAACTGACCCAAACACCAGTACCGAGTCTTGGCGCAGCCATACCCAATCCATTACCCAATCATCACGAACATCGGCTACCGACTCCCCTGAGCGCACTAGCACTTGCCCTTGCCCTTGCCCAGGGGTGATAAACCCCATCATCAATGAAAGCAACGTACTTTTACCGCTGCCACTTGGGCCCATGATGGCAACCGCCTCACCCTTTTGCAGGGCGAAACTCGCGTTTTGCAGCACCCAAGGTTGATCTTCGGCATAACGGTACGACACATCGTTGAGCGAAATCAGTGCGTTCGAAGCTTGAGGCACAACCCCTTCAGGAAGATGCTCTTGCGATCCCCCTTTCTGTAAAGCGCTCTCTACTGTTTGATCTTCTTTATCCAACAACGCCGCAATGTCAGGGATCGCCGCTTCGGCTTGCGCTTTCGCATGGTAATGCACACCCAGTTCACGCAAGGGAAGATAAAACTCAGGCGCGAGAAGGAGTACAAACAAGGCTGAAGCATACGTAAGTTCTGAACGGTCCGGCCCGATGTTCAGATAACCCAAGAAGGTCATCCCAAGGTAGACCGCGACCAGAGCGATCGAGATGGAGGCAAAAAACTCCAGCACCGCCGACGACAAGAAAGCCAGACGCAGCACCTGCATGGTTTTGATACGAAACCCTGTGGTAGCGCCCTCTACCGCGCGCGCCTGTACTTTGGAGCGATCAAACAGCTTTAAGGTTGGCAACCCACGCACAATATCCAAGAAGAACGCACTTAAATGCGCCAAGGCTTCAAAGTTTTCTTGATTGGCTTTGGCCGCTTTTTTGCCCACCAAAATCATAAACACCGGCACCAAAGGCGCGGTTAATAACAAGATTAACCCGGCCATCCAATTCACCGGAAAGACCGCACACAGCACGATAACCGGCACAATCGAGGCCAAAAACTGCTGGGGCAGATACCGTGCTAACCAACCGTCCAGCGCATCGACCTGCTCTACCAACAAATGACTCCACGCCCCACGCGAGCGCTGCGCTGCAACCACAGGCCCTTGCTGGTGTATGACATCAAACAGCCTTGTGCGAAGTGACGCCCTGACCTTTAGCGACGCCTGAGTCGCCGCATATTCACGAAGGCCACCCAGCAACGAGCGCATGATAATAAGACCCGCAAACAGCGCCAGCCACCCGAGGTTATCGAGAATACCCTGCCCCTCAAAGACCACTCGATTGAGCAGTTCGGTGAGCGCATAAGCTTGCAGAACCACACACACGCCTTGAATTAACCCAACGGACTTAGCAACCGATAAACCTTTTAAGTCCGCCCGGTTAAGTTGCTTTAGAAAGGCCTTGGGGGAGACAGCATCGCTCATTCAGGCTGGCCCTTGCTCTGGTGCTGCCATCCCTGCAAGCTCTGGTGGAAGATTGTCTTTCTCGTTGAACAGGTGCACCGTTGTGGTTGGGAACGCGACTTCAGCCCCATGCCCTTCGATGATGCCCATTACCTGCAAAAGCACATCTTGTTTGATCTCGTGATAACGCACCCAATCCGTTGTTTTCGTGAAGGTGTAGATAAAGAAATCGAGCGACGATGGCGCAAAGGCGTTCAAATTCACAATCATGGTTTGACGCGTATCGATTTCAGGATGCTTGCGAAGCATCGCTTTTACATCCGATACAATCTTATGCACGGTATCAACATCGCAATACCGCACACCGATGGTTTCGTAAATCCGGCGATTGGTCATTCGAGAGGGGTTTTCCACCGAAATACTGGCGAACGTGCTGTTCGGCACATACAAAGGCCGCTTATCAAAGGTGCGAATCCGTGTTAATCGCCAACCGATATCTTCCACTGTACCTTCGATGCTTTTATCCGGTGAGCGAACCCAGTCCCCTACTTTAAAGGGGCGATCCAGATAGATCATTAATCCGCCAAAGAAATTCGCCAGCAAGTCCTTGGCCGCAAAACCGACCGCAATACCACCGATACCGCCAAACGCCAACACCCCAGAAATGCTGTACCCAAAAGTCTGCAGCACCACCAAAGAGACGGTAATGATCAAGGATAAACGGATTAACTTACCAAACGCGCTGACGGTGGTTTCATCCATTTCGGTGTTGATCCCGTTCGGGTCAATCAGCGAGGCCTCAACCGAGCGCACAAAACGGATCAAGAACCAACCAATCATAATGATGATCGATACCCGGCGCACCGGCTCAACCACATCCAACAAGACCGTGCCGGTCGAGGCATCGATCACATCGAAGGCAAGGCTAATACCCATCACCCAGATAAAGACGATCACCGGCTTTCTGGCCGCATCAATCAGAAGGTCATCCCAAACCGTGCGGGTTTTGGATGAAGTATGCGCCAAGTGCTTTAAGAAACGACCTGCAATAAACGCCACCACCAGGGTGACAAACACAATGAAAAAGACTGCGGCAATCCAAGCGTTCTCTTGGTTAAGCGAGAATGTATCAACCACCCACTGCTGAACCGGCTTTAGGAGTTCCTTACCATCCCATTCCATAATTGACCTTACTTCTCTCTCAATGATGTTATGCCCACACAGGGTGTGAACTTAGGGTAGATTTGATCAGCGCTAACTCATCTTGATCGATCTCAACTGGCTTTTTACGAATCCTTTGTACACGCGAATTCATCGGCTGTTGGATCTTATCTAAGTGATGCAACACACGCTCAGCTTGATCAGGCGTATTGCAGACCAGCACCATATCACAGCCCGCATGCAAAGCCGCCTCAGCGCGGGCTTCATAGCCACCAGCCACCGACGCCCCTTCCATACTGAGATCATCGCTGAAAATAATGCCATCAAAACCCAAACGTTTACGCAGTTGATCTTGCAACCAAAACGACGAAAAGCCCGCCGTTTCAGGGACGATCTGCTCGTAAACCACATGCGCTGGCATGATGGCATCTAATCCTTGGTCGATCAGCGCTTTGAAGGGCTGCATATCAAGCTGATCGATCTGCTCAAACGCGCGCTCATCCGTTGGCAGTCCAACATGTGAGTCTACACTGACCCAGCCATGCCCCGGAAAATGCTTACCCGTGGCCGACATACCCGCACGGTGCATCCCTTTCATGAAAGCTCCGGCCAAAGCGATGATCTGCTCGGGCGTTTCGCCAAAGGCGCGATCGCCAATCACGGTGTTACGGCCCAAATTCAAATCCAACACCGGCGCAAAACTGAGATCAATATCGAGCATCACAAGCTCAGAGGCCATCAGATAACCCAGCTGCTGAGCCAAGGTCACGGCGTCCTGCTCAGACTCTTTAAACATTGACACCAAGGTGAACATCGATGGTAAACGGCTAAAGCCTTCTCGAAAACGCTGAACGCGCCCGCCTTCCTGATCCACCGCTATGACGATGTCTGGGTTTACGGCTCGGATCTCGGCCACTAAGTCCGCTAACTGAGAGGGATTGTCATAGTTGCGGGCAAATAAAATCAAGCCGCCAACGTGCGGGTGCGACAATCGGTCGCGCTCAGGATCGATCAGGCTTGTCCCGGCCACATCCAGCATTAAACATCCGCCACTCATGGCTACTCCTCAATAATGACTTGTGTGCCAACCGGCACAGAATTAAAGACCTGAATAAGATCATCGTTGCGCATACGAATACAACCGTGCGATTTCGGAGTCCCCATGGGTTCCGTTTCGGGTGTACCGTGAATGTAGATGTAGCGACGCATCGAGTCGACCGACCCCAGTCGGTTCTTGCCAACCTCACAGCCACTTAGCCATAAAATGCGGGTCAGTATCCAATCTCGATGGGGGGCGCTGTGCGCCAATTCAGGGGTGTAGACTTCGCCGGTAAAACGGCGGCCGACAAACACAGCATTGAGCGGTAAGCCATCGCCTATTTTGGCACGGATTCGGTGTTGGCCTCGTGGCGTACACCCGCTTCCGTTCTGCTCACCGGCGCCGTTTAACGCGGTAGAAATAGAAAACCGGATCGATTGATCCGGCTTAATCAATGTCAGCGTTTGATCGCTGATGCTTATGTGCACCTGCACGGGCACTCTCCATGATCTGACCGAACTCCTCCGGTCAGACCTTGCAAAAGTGCGTTTTCTCCGACCGGGCTAAAAATCCTGCTGAGATCACCGGTAACATTCGGTGGAAAATCATCGCTATCTCAGCTTCTTTGTCGTATTCACTGCGCTCGATCTTAATCAGAGTGTGATAGTTCGAGAACGTAAAAATCATCGACCCAAGCAGGAAGTGCAATCGCCAGAAGAACTCATCGTCCTTCATGGGTGGCATATCATTCCTAAGAAGATCTAAAAACACGCGAAGTTTATCACGACACAAGCGGATGATGTGATCCCTAAGCTCATCTTGTTGCTGCATATAAGCCAGGTCCAACAAACGCGAAAACATAGGTAAGGCGTAGGTGTTACCCTCGTTTACCGATAAAAGCGATCGCATCAGCAGCTCGATCAACTCATCCAGCTCTACGATGTCGCCGGATGACTTTAGGCGCGCATCAACACCGGCTTGTACCCGGTCACACAAAGGCACCAAATAGGTGTCAGCGACCGATTGGATCAAGCCTTGTTTGGATCCAAAGTGATAGTTCACCGAAGCCAGATTCACATCCGCGGCGGAGGTAATCTGGCGCATGGTGGTTTCGGAAAATCCTTGCTCTGCAAACAGGGCTTCGGCAGCCTCTTGTATCTGCCGAGCGGTTTTTGACTGCTGCAATCTTCAATCCCCGTTCAAATCTACGTTTAAAACAGTCCTGAAGAAAACCTAGTACAGATTTGCAAGAAAGCAAATTTCTTGTGCAATCAATAGTTAACGCGACAAAAAGCGGCTGTCTTGTGCCTTTTGAGCGACACGGTTGATGACTCGGTCCGCCGTTGAAACGCCCATTTCGCTGATGCGCTCTTGCAGCGATTTTTTCACCTGATATTTAACGCGATATACATCCGCTTGTTCACACGCGGCCATCAAGTAATCATCACTGGTAGCCAGTTGATCGATCAACTTCACCTCGAGTGCTCGCTTACCGAACCAGACTTCACCCGTTGCCACTTGGTCGATGTTCAGTTGCGGGCGGTATTGAGACACAAACTCTTTGAACAGCTCGTGCGTGTCTTCAAGCTCTTCGACAAACTTTTGCTTACCCTTCTCGGTGTTTTCGCCAAGCATGGTCACGGTACGCTTGTATTCGCCGGCGGTGTACACGTCGTAATCCACATCGTGTTTTTTCAGTAAACGGTGCAGGTTAGGCAATTGCGCCACAACCCCGATGGAGCCCAAAATCGCAAAAGGGGCGGCCAATAATTTGTCGGCCAAACACGCCATCATGTAACCACCGCTGGCCGCCACTTCGTCAACCACGATGGTCAGCGAAATGCCTTTGGCTTTGATTCGCTCAAGCTGCGAGGCAGCCAAGCCATAAGCGTGCACCAAACCACCGGTACTTTCTAAGCGCAGCACCACTTCGTCTTCTGGGCGCGCGTAGGTCAGTACGGCTGAGATCTCTTCGCGCAGACCGTCAACGGCCGAGGCATGAATATCGCCTTCGAAATCAAGTACATAAACACGCTTCTTAACGTCGTTTTCATCCGTTTTTTTAGCGGCTTTTTTCTGTGCTTTAGCGTCTTGCTTGTCCTGCTTCTTTTGCTCTTTTTGCAGCTGTTTCCATGCCGCCTTATCCAGAACGGCCGCTTCAACGTTTTCTTTCATCTCGTCGAAGTGATCGTTTAAGGAGGTGACATCCACTTCGCCATCACGATGATCTCGGCGACCACGCGACGACAAACCTATAATCCCTGCAACCGCAACCAACAGAACCACCAATACCGTTGCCGCTTTCGCAAGAAACAATCCATAACTGAAAAAGAACTCGGACAACACTTTACTCCTAGACGTCTTTATAAAAATGAGTGCGATAATGTAGCACAGTTTACTGGCCAGACCGCCAACAAATCTTGAGACGCTCCTGCTATACTTGCCGCTTAAACCCATAGGTAGAGAGTTGTTATGAGCAAGGACATCACGGTCGAAAACGTTATCGAGAAGCTGCAATCACGTTTTCAACCTGAAGCAGCCAAAGATATTAACGAGGTATATCAATTTTGTTTGGAAGACGCAGATGATTTCTACGTCACCATTGCCGATCAAACTTGTACGCCGACCGTTGGCGAGCATGACGACCCATCCATCATCCTGACTATGGACAGCGAAACCTTTATCGGCGTCGTAACAGGCGAAATCGATGGCATGGGCGCGTTTTTGCGTGGCGACCTCAAAGCCCAAGGCAACATTATGCTGGCAACCAAACTGAGCAAACTGTTCCGTCGCTGATCACTTAGGGAGTTGATCCTTCATATACGCTTCGATCAAGGTCCACGAAATCGCGAACGAAGGGGGCAAATTGGGCATGGTTTCACGCGTGTACCAATGCGCCTCCTCAATCTCGACACCATCCACTTGGATCTCCCCACCGGCATAATCGGCAAAGAACCCCAACATTAACGAGTGCGGAAACGGCCACGACTGGCTTTTTAGGTAGCGCACATTGGTCACATCGATCCCTACTTCTTCTTTGATCTCCCGAGCAACCGCCGCCTCCGCGGTTTCACCCGCTTCAATAAAGCCAGCCAAGGTGCTAAAACGCCCAGGCGGAAAACGTGGAGATCGAGCCAATAAGCACTCATCCCCTTTAAGCACCAACACAATCACACACGGCGAGATACGCGGGTATTGGATCAGATCGCAACGTGGGCAGTGTTTTGCTAAATCCACCTCATGAGAGGCCATGGATGAGCCACATCGACCACAAAACTGATGTTCGTGATGCCATGTCGCAATTTGCACAGCGCGGGCATAGAGCACGTACTCCTCTTCAGTTTTACACTCACTCAAGCGCTCGCGAAGATTCAAAGGCTCAAAATCGTAAGCGGCAGGCAGATGCTCTGAATCAGGAATCACGATTTGATAGCGCTCATGATCAAACTCGCCCACGGGGTAACATTTAACATCACCGGAAAACGAAGGTATATCTTCCCAGTGATCTTGTCCGTTTCGCGCCCATAACTGTCCTTCGTATCCAATTAGTTTTTGCATACCATCCTCAAAAGCGTATCTACTGAAAGACACTAAAATTTAAAGCAAACAACAAATTGACCTATTGATGCGGTTTAGTTCATTAAAAAGTCACATCAACTTTAGTCTAACTCTGTTTTTTTCTTATGCCCTGAAAGCACCATAAACTGTCATATTAGGGGTCTTTGGTACTTTTGACCCATATCAGTTATACATTATTAAGCATTCAGCTTTGCAATTTCTCCTGATAGTCTAGCGCGGCTTTTCACTTCGCGAAAACGCCCTATCTATTGTTTTGAACAGGAATTGCCTTCGATGACAACCATGTTTCCTCAGGCTCTGATGCGAAATTTTCTGGGAAATTCGCCGGTCTGGTATAAGAAAGCGATTATTGGATTTTTAATTTTAAATCCCATTCTTTTCCACACCGTAGGTCCCGTAATTACCGGATGGATTCTGATTTTCGAATTCATCTTTACACTGGCGCTTGCACTTAAATGCTACCCACTCCAACCGGGTGGTTTATTGGCCATCGAAGCCATCGCGATTGGTTTATCCTCACCGGAATCGGTTTACCACGAAGTCGCCTCTAACCTTCAGGTTATTTTATTGCTGATGTTTATGGTGGCCGGCATCTACTTTATGAAAGGGATGCTCTTGTGGATCTTCACTAAGATACTCTTAAAAGTGAAGTCCAAATCATTATTAGCCTTGCTGTTTTCGATCTCCTCGGCTGTTTTATCCGCGTTTTTGGATGCCCTTACCGTAACCGCTGTACTCATCAGCGTTTGCGTTGGTTTCTATGCCGTTTATCACAAAGTCGCCTCGGGTAAGAATTACGATATTGAGCACGATCACGGTAACGACGACGGCGTAGAAGAGAACAGCCGCGACGACTTGGATCAGTTTCGTGCCTTTTTGCGCAGCTTGTTGATGCACGGTGCCGTCGGTACCGCGCTTGGCGGTGTTTGTACGCTGGTGGGCGAGCCTCAAAACCTCTTGATTGCCGAGAAGGCCGGCTGGGACTTTGTTGAGTTCTTCCTTTTGATGGCCCCAGTAACCATGCCAGTTCTGGCAGCAGGCTTGGTTACGTGTGTGCTGCTCGAGAAAGCAAAAATCTTTGGTTATGGCGCGAAACTGCCTCGAAGCGTGCGTGCCATCCTAGAGGAGTTTGCTAAACAAGAGGACGCTAAGCGTACCAAGAAAGACAAAGCCGTGTTGATAATTCAGATGCTGGTGGCGGTCTTTTTGGTCATCGCGCTCGCGATGCATTTGGCCGAAGTCGGCTTAATTGGTTTAACGGTGATCGTACTGTTAACCGCGTTTAACGGCATTGTAGAAGAGCACCAAATCGGTAAAGCCTTTGAAGAGGCCCTGCCCTTCACGGCACTGCTGGTGGTGTTTTTCAGTATCGTTTCGGTGATCCACGATCAACACCTGTTCCAGCCGATCATTCATGCAGTTTTGGTGATGGAGCCATCCTCTCAACCTGGGTTGTTCTTCATCGCTAACGGCTTGTTGTCGGCCATCAGTGATAACGTGTTCGTTGCGACGGTTTACATCAATGAAGTGGTCGCCGCCTTAAACAACGGCGAGATCACCCGCGAACACTTCGATGTGCTGGCCATCGCGATCAACACAGGCACCAATATCCCAAGTGTGGCTACGCCTAACGGCCAAGCAGCGTTCCTGTTCTTGCTGACTTCTGCGTTAGCGCCGCTGGTGCGTTTATCCTATGGCAAGATGGTGGTGATGGCTCTGCCATACACAATCGTAATGAGCATCGTAGGCTTCACGATGGTAACGATCTTCCTGTAAGGTCTTTTCATCGACAAAACTCACAAAAAAAGAGGTCAACTGACCTCTTTTTTATTGCACTTAGGCTTACGAATCTAATTTACGCCACAAGCATTCGCCACCGTTTTTTTTATCCAGCATATCAATAAAGGACGAATGCGCTGCCAACTCATCATCATCGGCTTTTACGACACTCAGCCCCAACGCCTCTTCACCGGCACGACGGATCGCTATCGCGCCATCCGCGCCTTCGCCTTGATCATCGGCCAGCATCAAAGAGGTTTGACCACCGGTCATCATCAAATAGACGTCGGCTAAGATCTCCGAGTCCAATAACGCGCCATGAAGCTCTCGGTGGCTGTTATCGATACCGTAACGCTTACACAAGGCATCCAAGTTATTCTTCTGCCCTGGGTGCTTTTTACGCGCCAAGAGGAGTGTATCCGTGATGGTACAGATATCCTCGACCTTGATCTTGATGCCATTTCGTTGAAATTCAGCGTTGATGAAGCCTACGTCAAACGCTGCGTTATGGATGATCAGCTCCGCACCGCGAATAAACTCGATGAACTCCTCAGTGATTGCTGAGAACTTCGGTTTATCCTCCAGATACTCATTTGTGATGCCGTGAACGCTGATCGCCTCTTCATCAACTTCGCGATCAGGTTTGATGTATTGGTGGTAGTGATTGCCGGTTAAACGGCGCTTAACCACTTCGACACAGCCAATCTCGATGATGTTGTGCCCTTCGGACCACTCCAGACCCGTTGTCTCGGTATCCAGTACAATTTGACGCATAATGTAAAACCTAACTCATTCTTGGACTAAGGGTGGGCAAGTACTTCTTCAACGCCACGATTGGCTAACTGATCGGCCAACTCGTTTTCAGGGTGACCGCTGTGGCCTTTTACCCAACGCCACTCCACTTGGTGTTTTTTGGTAAGCTCATCGAGTGCCTGCCAAAGATCGGCGTTTTTAACCGGCTTTTTAGCCGCGGTTTTCCAACCGTTTTTTCGCCAACCATGGATCCACTCGGTAATGCCTTTGCGCACGTACTGAGAGTCCGTGGTTAAAATCACCTGACACTCTCGCTTCAATGCCCCTAAGGCTTGAATGGTCGCTTCAAGCTCCATTCGGTTGTTGGTGGTTTCAGCTTCACCACCCCACAGATGTTTCTCTTTATCGCCATAGCGCAATAACGCGCCCCAGCCACCAGGGCCAGGATTACCTTTACAGGCGCCATCGGTAAAAATCTTAACGGGTTCCACGTGTTTGTCCTCGTGTCGCAGGCTCGGCCACCGGTATTTGAATAAACCGGCGTGTTCGGCGGCGCATATTGATTAAGCGCATGCTGCCCACATCCTTGCGCGCCAACACTATGTTTAAAGCACCACAGGTGGGCAAGGAGCGCTTTAATAAGCCTTGCCCCCAACCAAAACGGTGACGTATTTTATCGGTTTGAAACGGCGGCCAAAAGAAATGCGACTCGGTTTTTAATTCGGTCAATTCTAAAAGGTTGATCCAATCACTCAATCGACCATGACTGATAAACTGGGCTTGATGCCACACAGGTTTTACCTGTTTACGCGAGGTTTTTCGTCTTAATCCCCACCACGAAATCGGGTTAAACCCCACGATCACAATGTGCCCACCCGGGCGTAAAATCCGTGCAGCCTCGCGCAGTACTTGATGCGGGGAGTTTGAAAAGTCCAATGCATGGTGCAGTACCACAACATCCATGCTGTTGTGTTCGATGGGGAGCTCGTTAGGTAGCGCCACCATCGTGGAGGACTTCATGCCCAACTCCAGTTGGTGGTAGATCATAAACTTATGCGGGATGGTGCTTTTACGACAAAGATCCATCGTAGGCTCAATACCAATCTGCACCAGATGACTGCCGTACAAGCCGCTTAGAATGCGATCCAGCACCGCTTGCTCTTTGGCAAGCATCTCCTGCCCCACCCCGTGCGAAAACCAAGCACGCACTGGGTCATCTTGTTTTTTTTGTTCAATGATGGGGGTTTGAGTCATATCCATTCGCGAATAAGCGTTAATTTTTGGTTCTATGTTAACAGGCCAAAGGATCTAGAGTAATCTGTCTTGGAATAAATGACGAGAACCCGTATGCTTACGATCCAACCTATCCCAGCGTTCAATGACAACTATATTTGGGCCATCATTTCAGATCACAACTGCGTTGTTGTTGACCCAGGCGATGCGGCGGTCGTACTCACAGCCCTTGAAGCTCACAAGCTGACACTTAACGCGATTTTAATCACGCATCACCATAAAGATCACACCGGCGGCGTCAACGAGCTAGTGACTCGTTTTGATGTTCCTGTGTATGGGCCTGAAAACTCCCCCTTTAAAGGCATCACGCACACTGTCTCTGAAGGAGATCTTGTAAACGTATTCGGCAAAGACTTTACGGTGTTAGAAGTTCCAGGGCATACGCTCGACCATATTGCGTTTTACGGCGAGTTACACGATCAAGCCCCTGCCCTCTTTTGTGGGGACACTCTCTTTTTAGCCGGTTGCGGTCGGTTATTTGAAGGCAGCCCATCGCAAATGCTAAACGCCATGGACCGCTTCAGCGAATTGCCTCCCAAAACACGCGTGTACTGCGCCCATGAGTACTCGCTGAGTAACCTTGCGTTTGCTAAAGCGGTTGAGCCAGACAACACCGCCATCCAAGAAAAAATCGAAGCGTGTCAAATATTACGATCTTCAAACCAACCGACACTGCCTTCAACAATTGAAGATGAGCTCTTGATCAACCCCTTCATGCGCAGCCGAAACCTAAGTGTGATCAAACAGATAGCACAGAAGGAAGCGCTAAACACTGACGATGACACAGCAGTTTTTGCTGCCATACGCGAATGGAAAAACCAATTTTAATTGACCCTCCCCCTCAGGTTGTTAAAATTGCGCGTTTGAAAAATTAAGGACATCGGAATTTTATGCGGACTCGCCTGCTCATCACGGCCATACTTTCAACTGGAATGCTTTCCGGTTGCCAGATGTTTGACCCTATCGAGCAGACGGCTCAGGGCGAGCTTAATCGATCGGCGGACGGGACGTTGCCCAACCCGCTCAGTGCTCAACGTTCCCCTGCGCTTCACCCCTCTGCACTGGTCTACTCGGCCTACATGGCTGACCAATATGACTCCCCGAATGTACCCGCAGACGATATCCTAAAAGCCGATGACCTTTGGGAGATCACCCGAGCACACTTCCAGCTTCATGATGAGATGCAACACGATGCCGTTACGACCCAGATTCGTTGGTATCAAAAAGCGCCTGGACACATGCGCAGAATCTCGCAAAACGCATCGCGCTACTACTATCACATCCTAAATGAAGTCCTTAAGCGCGGCCTGCCCGCCGAAGTCGCCTTGATTCCTGCCGTTGAAAGTCACTTTGACCCAGATGCCTACTCTAAAGGCCATGCTGCAGGCATATGGCAGTTTATCCCCAGCACCGCGAAGTATTTTGGCATTAAGCGCACCCGTTGGTACGACGGCCGACGCGACTTGCTGGAATCCACACACGCCGCGCTCAACTACCTAGAGCGTTTGAATAAGCGCTTTGACGGCGACTGGCTATTGACCATGGCTGCGTACAACGCAGGTGGCGGAACAGTCTCTAAGGCGATCCGTAAAAACCGTGAAGCCGGCAAACCGACGGATTTTTGGTCATTGAATCTTCCGCGTGAGACGCGCATGTACGTACCGCGTATTTTGGCAATCTCCTCGTTTGTTAATGACCCTGAAGAATACAACATGCACTTGCCTGCCATTAAGAACACTCCGTACTTTGATGTCGTTAAGATGAAAAGTGCCGTAAATCTTAAGCAAGTGGCCAAACTTTCTGGAACACGACTGACTGAGCTGCAACACCTAAACCCAGGATTCAGCGAAATCACGACCGACCCGCAAGGCCCTTATCGCTTACTGGTGCCAGTTAAAAATGCACCTGCGATGACCGCCGCGTTATCCGGCAAAACCTCTGGTCAGTTAACCCAATGGGCCAGTTACACCATTCGCTCGGGCGACTCTTTGAGCACCATCGCGCGTAAATTTGATAGCTCCGTTGCCGAAATCAAAGCAGCAAACGACATGAATTCCAACCGTTTGATCGCTGGTAAAAACTTGATCATCCCTCAAACAGGCCCAAGTGCAACCGCGGTGGCAAGCAACACTAAAAACACATACGAAGCGGGGTCTATCTCTCAGCACGTAGTGGCCTCTGGCGAGAGTCTTTGGAGTGTTGCAAGCCAATACGGCATTACCACTGAGCAACTGGCGAAGTGGAATAACCTATCCACCAAAGAAGGCTTAAAGATCGGCCAGAAACTGCGCATAGGTTCACTGCCGATTGCTGTCGCACAAGCCGAAGCCGAAGCATTAAAAGAAGTAGGCTATCAAGTTAAGCTGGGCGACTCACTTTACCTGATTGCACAAAAATACAATGTCAGTGTTCGCGACATTGTGGCTTGGAACAAGCTGAAAAATACCGATGTAAAACCTGGTCAACAGATCACGCTGTTTGTTGACTAAGCGCTAGGCGGCCCAAGGCCGCCCTGAACTATTCCGATTCGAAATACTCCAATTGCAGTGAAAAGATCAGTCTAAGTCGTTGTTGATCGGTGGTAATCCATTGAATCCACTGATATAACTGTGAAGTAACTCAGCAAGGATCGATTGGAAGAGTCTATGTTTTCACCCTCCTATGTAAAAAGATCTCTTTTGGGCGCAGCCATTTCATTTGCCATTGCGCTGCCCGCCTTTGCCACACCCAATTACGGTATATCACTGCACGGTGACCTTAAGTACCCCGAAAACTTCACCCATTACGAATACACCAATCCGGACGCGCCAAAAGGTGGCAAGGTCAAAGAATGGGCGATGGGTACATTTGACAGCTTTAATAGCTTTATCATAAAAGGGACTCATGCCGATGGATTAGGGCTGATTTACGATACCTTGATGGATCAAGCTCAGGATGAGCCCTTCTCACAGTACGGCTTAATTGCCCAACAGGTCGAAGTCGCTGACGATAAAAGCTCGGTAACCTTTTACTTAAACCCTAACGCGACCTTCTCCGATGGTGAACCCGTAACCGCCAACGATGTTGTGTTTACGTTCAACTCCTTGGTCGAAAAAGGCGCGCCCACCTACCGCGTGTATTACGGCGATGTTGCCAATGTCGAAGCGATAGATGAACACACGGTAAAATTCTCGTTCAAGCACCCCGACAACGCGGAATTACCTCTGATTTTAGGCTCGCTGCCTGTTCTTCCGGAACACTACTGGAAGGATCGGGATTTCAGTGCCCCTACGTTGGACGCACCGGTAGGCTCTGGCCCTTACTCTATAAAGTCCTTTGAGCCTGGCCGCTCCATCACCTACGAGCTCAACAAGGACTACTGGGCAAAAGACTTACCGACCATGAAAGGCCGTTTTAACTTTGGTGAGATCACCTACGATTATTACCGGGACATGACGGTCTCCTTCGAGGCCTTTAAAGCGGGCGAATACGATTTTAGAGAGGAGTACTCCTCCAAAAACTGGGCAACAGGTTACGAAGGCCCAATGTTCGATAATGGCAGCCTGATCAAAGAACAACTGCCTAATCACACGCCTCGCGGTATGCAAGCGTTTGTGATGAACACCCGTCGCGATCTTTTCCAAGACCGAAATGTGCGTAAAGCACTGGCTTATGCTTTTGATTTTGAATGGACCAACAAAAATCTCTTCTATGGCCTGTATAAACGCAGTAACAGCTATTTTTCCAACTCAGAAATGGCCGCGAGCGAATTACCGACCGACGCCGAACTTGAGTTGTTAATACCCTATAAAGATCAACTCCCCGAGGAGGTCTTTACCACAGTTTACAAAGCACCAACCTATGATGGCTCTGGCAACAACCGTCGTGGCCTTCGCGAAGCACTAAAACTGCTTAAAGAGGCGGGCTGGTCTTTAAAAAACGGCAAGCTGATCAACAACGAAACGGGCAAGCCCTTTACGTTTGAGATCCTCCTTCACCAGAAGAGCTTTGAGCGTGTCGTTGCGCCTATGATCCAAAACTTTAAGCGCATGGGCATCGAAGCCAATATTCGCATTGTCGATGTATCCCAATACATCAATCGCCTTCGCGAATTTGATTACGACATGATTGTCGGCAGCTTCCCGCAGAGCAACTCACCCGGTAACGAGCAACGCGACTATTGGGGCTCTTATAATGCGGACACACCCGGCAGCCGAAATCTGGTGGGGATTAAAAACCCTGTCATTGATGAGCTCATTGAATCCCTGATCCGCTGCCCAAGCCGTGAGCAACTGGTGATACGCACCCGAGCACTCGATCGAGTCCTTCAGTGGAATTACTATGTCATTCCGCAATACCACTCAACCGAGTATCGTATCGCATACAAGCCCAAGTTTGGCCGTCCTGAAACGTTACCGCTCTACTCTTTAGGCTTTGATGCTTGGTGGGTTAAGGAGCCTAAGCAATAATGGGAGCCTACATTGTACGGCGTCTCTTTTTAATCATCCCGACGCTGCTTGGCATCTTAACCATCAACTTTATCATCATTCAGGCCGCCCCAGGCGGCCCGGTTGAGCGCACCTTGGCTCAACTGCAAGGCATGAGTGCCTCTGTGATTCCAGGAGGCGGTGGCGATGTTGTCTCGACGGGCGACTCTCGTGCCAGTCGTGGCTTAGACGAACGGGTCGTCAAAGAGATTGAAGCCCTGTACGGGTTTGATAAGCCCGCTTGGGAGCGCTATTTGCTGATGCTCAAGCAGTATTTGATGTTTGATTTTGGCAAGAGCGTTTACAGCGACCGATCCGTCATCGACCTGATCATCGAAAAACTGCCCGTCTCGATATCCTTAGGGTTGTGGACCACGCTGATTACCTATTTGATCTCGGTGCCCTTAGGTATCCGCAAAGCCATGCGCGATGGCACCCCGTTTGATGTCTGGAGCAGCACCGTCATCATCGTAGGTTACGCCATCCCTAACTTTCTGTTTGCGATACTCTTGATCGTCTTGTTTGCCGGTGGCAGCTATTTGGATTGGTTCCCGCTTCGAGGGCTAACCTCCCCCAACTTTGATCAGCTCTCCCTTTGGGGGCAGATCAAAGATTACTTTTGGCACATCTCGTTACCGGTGCTGGCCTCTGTGATTGGCAGCTTTGCAACCCTAACCATGCTGACCAAAAATTCCTTCTTGGATGAGATCAACAAGCAATACGTACTGACCGCACGCGCTAAAGGGCTATCTGAGCGTGGTGTCTTGTACCAACACGTCTTTCGTAACGCTATGCTCTTGATCATTGCTGGGATGCCTGCGGCGTTAATCGGCATCTTTTTTACAGGCTCTATGTTGATTGAGGTGATCTTCTCGCTGGATGGCTTAGGCCTGCTTGGTTACGAGGCCGTGATTAACCGGGACTACCCGGTCATCTTCGGCACTCTGTACATCTTTACCCTGATTGGCTTAGTGATGAAGCTGATTACCGATTTAACGTATGTACTGGTTGATCCTCGGATCGACTTTGAAAGTCGGGAGTCCTAATGAGCCCGATTAACCAACGACGCTGGAACAATTTTAAAGCCAATCGCCGCGGCTACTATTCGCTGTGGCTGTTCCTTTTGCTGTTTACCTTAAGCTTGTTTGCGGAATTGATCTGTAACGATCAGCCTTTGGCCGTAAACTACAAGGACGATTGGTACTTCCCCATCGTCACCACCTATAACGAAACCGTGTTTGGTGGCGATTTCGAAAGCCCAGCGGACTATAAAGACCCTTACATCCAAGAGCTGATCGAGCAAGAGGGGGATGGCTCCATTGTGTGGGCACCGATCCCGTACAGCTATCGAACCATCAATTACGACTTGCCAACGCCCGCCCCCTCCCCGCCTACGAATGAAAATTTGCTGGGCACCGATGACCAAGGCCGTGATGTGTTGGCGCGTGTCGTTTACGGCTTTCGCATCACCATATTATTTGCACTGGTTTTGACTCTGGCTAGCTCCGTAATTGGTGTCATTGCCGGGGCTATCCAAGGCTATTATGGCGGTAAAGTGGACTTGTATTTTCAGCGTTTTATCGAGATCTGGTCCAACTTACCTGTGCTGTTTTTGCTGATCATCTTAGCCAGTCTGGTCGAGCCAAATTTCTGGTGGCTGCTGGGTATCATGCTGCTGTTTTCGTGGATGAACTTGGTTGATGTGGTGCGCGCTGAATTCTTACGCGGGCGTAACCTTGAGTATGTGCGCGCCGCACGAGCACTTGGCGTATCTAACCGCAACATCATGTTTAAGCATATTTTGCCCAATGCAATGGTTGCTACCTTAACCTTTATGCCGTTTATCTTTAATGGCGGCATCGTGACCTTAACCGCTCTGGATTTCTTAGGCTTTGGCTTACCGCCAGGCTCTCCGTCTTTAGGTGAACTGATCGCACAAGGGAAAGAGAATCTACAAGCCCCCTGGCTTGGCATAACCGCTTTCGTGGTCCTATCGGTTATGTTGACCTTACTCATCTTCATTGGCGAAGCCGTACGCGACGCATTTGACCCAAGAAAGGCATTGGCATCATGACAGACACAGCACAACACGATGCCCTTTTAGAGGTAAAACAGTTAAGCGTTCAGTTTGGCGAAGGGGGTAAAGCCGTCCATGCCGTAGAGCCGATCTCGTTCTCGCTTTATAAAGGGCAAACACTGGCGCTGGTTGGGGAGTCGGGTTCCGGCAAGTCCGTAACGGCGCTATCGATGATGCGTCTTTTGCCCTACCCCAAAGCGCACCATCCATCTGGCGAAATTCTGTTTAAGGGTCGGGACGTTTTAACCCTAGTGGAACCGGAACTTCGTGCGATACGCGGCGATAAGATCAGCATGATCTTTCAAGAGCCGATGACCTCGCTTAATCCACTGCATACCATTGAGAAACAAATTGGTGAAAGCTTAACTCTGCATACGCAGCTTAGGGGCCAAGCCGCTAGAGAGCGTATTCTGGAGCTTCTTAACCTTGTTGGCATACACAACCCCGAGTCTCGTTTAAAAAGCTACCCGCATCAGCTCTCGGGCGGTCAGCGACAGCGTGTAATGATCGCGATGGCGTTGGCGAATGAACCGGAGCTTCTGATCGCCGACGAGCCTACGACGGCGTTAGATGTAACCGTGCAAAAGCAGATCCTTGAGCTGCTCAAATCCCTTCAAGAGAAGCTTGGGATGGCGATTTTGCTCATCACACACGATTTAAACATTGTGCGTCATTACGCCCATCATGTGTGCGTCATGTACCAAGGCAAACAGATCGAAACCGGGCCTGTTGAGCAAGTTTTTGAGGCCCCCAAGGCGGAATACACCCACACCCTGTTAAACGCAGACCCCACTGGCGACCCGATTTTGCCGTGTGAATCCTCTTGCGATTTATTACGCACCGAGCGTCTGAATGTTTGGTTCCCGACCAAAAAATCCCTACTGGGTAAGCCCAAAGCCTATTTTAAAGCGGTAAAAGGAGTGGACCTATCGCTTAAAAAAGGCGAGACACTCGGTATTGTGGGTGAGTCGGGTTCCGGCAAAACGACGTTAGGCATGGCCATATTGCGATTGATTGGCAGCGACGGCCACATAGAGTTTGCCGGCCAGCGTTTGGACACATTAAACCAACGCGACATGAAACCACTGCGCCGACACTTACAAGTCGTGTTTCAAGACCCTTACGGCAGCTTGAGCCCAAGAATGACCGTTGGTGAATGCATTGCCGAAGGGTTAGGCGTTCACAACATAGAGCCACCCGAAAAACACAGCGAGCTGATTGCTCAAGCGTTAGAAGATGTTGGCTTACCGGCCGATGTTCAGCATCGTTACCCGCATGAATTTTCAGGTGGACAACGACAACGCATCGCCATAGCCCGCGCGCTGATTCTACGCCCTGAGCTGATCATTTTGGATGAGCCGACATCGGCACTTGATCGAACCGTACAGGCCCAGATTGTTGATCTGCTTCGTGATTTACAAGCCAAGTTTGGGATTACTTATCTGTTTATTAGCCACGACTTAAGCGTTGTTAAAGCGATGAGTCACAAAGTGATGGTGATGCAGCAAGGGGAAGTGATCGAGATGGGCAGCACTGAGCAGATCTTCTCGGCACCAAAAACGGACTACACCAAAACCTTACTCGAAGCAGCGCTTGGCTAGCGTCAGCGCTGTCGCGCACTCTCATTCACTAGTATAGACCTTTAACATACCCCACGCCCCCAAGCTGGCGCATTTGGCGGGTAATCCATCCAACGCGATTTGGGACATAGCCGCTTTGGCTATCCGCCTTAAAGCGTTTGGGGTTTGGGAGCACGGCGGCTAACCGTGCGGCTTGCTGCTGGGTCAGTTGTGCAGCGGAGCGGTTAAAGTAATGCTGGCTTGCGGCTTCTACCCCATAGATCCCTGGCCCAAATTCGGCCACATTTAAGTAGATTTCCATCATGCGCGGCTTTCCCCAAACCCACTCAGCAAAGGGGGTCACCGGGACTTCTGCGATTTTTCGCCACCAACTTGGGCTGTTCCAGAAAAAGAGGTTTTTGACGGTCTGCTGGGAGATCGTACTGGCACCGCGCAAGCGCTCGCCGGATTGGTATTCGCGAACCGCTTGGTAGATGGCTTGTACGTCGATGCCCCAATGGGAAAGGTATTTTTGATCTTCACTGGCGATGACTGCCAAAGGCATGGTGTGGGCAATTTTGTCCATCGGTACCCACTGATATTGCTGTGCGTGTTGTCCCTCGAACCATTCCCGAACCATGTAAGAACTGGCCGGAGGCGATACATATTTAAAGACCAATACACTGCTGACGATACTCGCCACCAGTAGAAGGACGAGCATCACCAACCATTTCAAGAGACGTTTGAAGACACGCTTCACGCTTTCACCACCTTAGTTCCTTTTTAGGTGTGACAACACTTTTTAAAATACATTCTCAGGATAATGAAAAGAGTCCGCATTGCCCAGCGTTAGCGCATCTGATGGTCACGCGCTTCTTCTGGGGATTCCAACTTATGACCGGCCATCACAAACTTAGGTAAGCTCAGATCACCGAAAATGGCCGCCAAGCGCAGCACAAAAATCATAATCATCGCACTGATCGCAAGCGTATTATGGTCAAGATGGTTAGATAACAACACATAATAAGTGGCCCCAGCAATCGCGCACGTGGCGTACAACTCACCGTACAGAATCAGCGGGATTTCACGGGTTAGGATATCGCGGATCATGCCGCCGGCACAGCCAGTCATACAGCCCATGATGACGACAATAACTGGACTAAACCCAAGGGAGTGGGCTTTCTCTGCACCCAGTACAACAAATACAGCCAACCCTGCCGCATCAAGGATCAGCATTAATCGCCTTGGGTAGTTTAGGTAACGACAGCCAATAAAGGCCCCCACAGCCGAGACGATCGCCACCCACAGAAAGGTATTATTTGCGACCCACAACACAGGGTGCGCATCCAAAATGATATCGCGCAATGTACCGCCACCTAACGCAGCCACAATCGCCAGCACGACCACGCCAAAAATATCCAGCCGCTTGCCTTGTGCCGCAATCGCACCCGAGATTGCAAATACAGCGGTACCGATCAGCTCGGCCACACCAATAACACTGTTGTAATCCATGGTCGCTATGCCCACACCTTGTTAAGAAAAAGCGAGGAATCATGCCAGATTCGAAAAAAACTACAAGGTGGATTTTAAAAACGACAAAAAGATACCTTTTTTATCGGTAGCGGCCCTGGCGATGCCCTTTAGCACCCACCATTTTGACCAAACCCACTCGGGTGTGTGCATGACACAAAGCGATGGCGAGCGCATCGGCCGCATCCGCTTGCGGAAGTCCCGGGAGTTTTAAGATATGACTGACCATGTGTTGCACTTGCGCCTTATCCGCCGAGCCTTTACCCACAACCGCCTGCTTTACCAAACGCGCAGCGTATTCATGCACCGGCACACCTTGTTGCGTCCCCGCGACAATTGCCACACCTCGTGCTTGCCCTAGCTTCAAGGCAGAATCCGCGTTACGCGCCATAAAGACTTGCTCAATGGCCATCTCTTGAGGGCAATAGGTGCGGATCACTTCGCTAACGCCGTCATAGACCTGATTTAAGCGGTCCGGCAGATCATCACCTTTAATGCGAATACAGCCGCTTGCGATGTACTCGTTTTTGGCACCCATACTGTTGATGACACCAAAGCCGGTAATTCTGGAACCTGGGTCAATCCCTAAAATAATCATGCTGGATTACTCATGTTACCCATGACAAAAAAGCCGAGGAAGTCCTCGGCTTTGAGTGTGTCCGCTGGGTTTACTCTTCCATTGATTCTTCTGGAATGGAAGCGTTGTGATAGACGTTTTGAACATCGTCTAAATCTTCCAGCACATCCAAAAGCTTCAAAATTTTACGCCCGCCTTCTACATCCAGCTCGGCCTGTGTGGATGGGATCATCGACACTTCCGAGAAGACAGGTTCTAAACCGGCTTCGATCAAGCCCTCTTTAATGTCCAAGAAAGCGCCAGGCTCTGTAAAGACATCAATAGAACCATCATCGTTGGTGACAACATCGTCCGCACCCAATTCTAGGGCCGCTTCCATGATGGCGTCTTCGTCTGCCCCCTCTTCAAAGGTGATCTGGCCTTTTTTCTCAAAGAGGTAAGCAACCGAACCGTTGGTGCCTAAATTACCGCCGTGCTTGGTAAATGCCGCGCGCACTTGAGCCACGGTTCGGTTCACGTTATCGGTCATGGTCTCAACCAGAACGGCCACGCCATTGGTACCGTAACCTTCGTAGGTTAGCTCGTCGTAATTATCGGTGTCGTTACCGCCCGCACCACGCGCAATCGCTTTGTCGATGGTATCGCGCTTCATGTTAGCACCGAGTGCTTTATCGACCGCCGCGCGCAGACGAGGGTTGTCCGCCGGGTCGCCACCGCCCGATTTTGCCGCGACAACCAACTCACGGATCAGCTTAGTGAAAACTTTACCGCGCTTAGCGTCTTGTGCGGCTTTACGGTGTTTGATGTTGGCCCATTTAGAGTGACCTGCCATGGAAAGAACCTCAATTCGATCGTTAGAGGGTGAATACCCTGTCACTGGTTAACGCAAAAGAAAGGTGGCATAGCGCCAAAATGACAAGAGGGCTTTCGCCCTCTTGTTGATGCGTAATTAGATCTCGTCTTTTTTACGCAATTTGATGTTCAGCTCACGCAACTGAGCGTTGCCCACTTGCCCTGGTGCATCGGTCAGCAAACACGCTGCAGACTGAGTTTTCGGGAAGGCAATAACTTCACGGATGGATTCAGTACCGGTCATCAACATGATCAGACGGTCTAAACCGAACGCCAAACCACCGTGTGGAGGCGCACCGTACTTCAGAGCGTTCAGTAGGAAACCAAATTTAACATCGGCCTCTTCATCGCTGATGCCCAGTACGCGGAATACCGCACGCTGCATGTCTTGCTCGTGAATACGAACAGAACCACCACCGAGCTCAGTACCGTTAAGTACCATATCGTAAGCACGAGACAGCGCTTCCATTGGGTTCGCTTCAAGCTCTTCTGGTGAGCAGCTTGGTGCTGTAAATGGGTGGTGAAGTGCAGAGACAGAACCGTCGCTGTTTTCTTCAAACATTGGGAAATCAACAACCCAAAGTGGTGCCCACTCGCACGTTAGCATGTTGAGGTCTTGACCCACTTTGATGCGCAGTGCACCCAGTGCTTCCGATACCACTTTGGCGCTGTCTGCACCAAAGAAGACCAAGTCACCGTTTTTCGCTTCAACGCGCTCCATGATTTGCATCGCCACATCATCACCCAAGAACTTGATGATCGGAGATTGCAGACCATTCGCGCCGTTTTCCAGCTCGTTGACCTTGATCCACGCCAGACCTTTAGCACCGTAGATAGAGACAAACTTGGTGTAGTCATCAATCTGCTTACGAGTAAGCTCAGCACCGCCTGGTACTTTCAGCGCCGTTACGCGACCTTTCGGGTCTTTCGCAGGGCCTGCAAATACTTTGAATTCGATCTCTTGAAGCAGGTCAGCGACGTCCACCAGCTCCATCGGGATACGCAGATCTGGCTTGTCCGAACCGAAACGACGCATCGCTTCTTCGTACGTCATACGTGGGAAGTCGCCCAGATCAATGCTCAGCAGTTCATTGAACAGCTTACGGATCATGGACTCAGTCATGCCCATAATCGCTTCTTCATCCATGAAGGATGTTTCGATGTCGATCTGGGTGAATTCTGGCTGACGGTCTGCACGCAGATCTTCGTCACGGAAACACTTAGCCACTTGGTAGTAACGGTCAAAACCAGACACCATCAGCAACTGTTTGAACAGCTGTGGTGATTGCGGCAACGCAAAGAAGTGACCTTCGTGCGTGCGGCTTGGTACCAAGTAGTCACGCGCGCCTTCTGGCGTAGCACGTGTCAGAATTGGGGTTTCGATATCCAGGAAGCCGTTGTCGTCTAAGAAGCGACGGATTTCAGACGTTACCTTAGAGCGGAAACGCAGTTTGCTCTGCATGTCTGGACGACGTAGGTCGATAAAACGGTTACGCAGACGAACGTCTTCGCTGACGTTTTGGTGCTCATCCAACTGGAACGGAGGCGTCTCGGCCTTGTTCAGGATAACTAGCTCTTTACCAAGAACTTCGATTTCGCCTGTTGGCATCTCGGAGTTGGTTGTGCCTTCTGGACGGTTACGCACCAGGCCTTTCATTTCGATAACATATTCGTTACGCACGCTATCAGCGAGTGCAAAGCTCTCTTCACGGTCTGGATCGAATACGACTTGAGCGATCCCTTGACGATCGCGTACATCCAGAAAGATAACTCCACCGTGGTCACGACGACGATGCACCCAACCGCACAGGGTGATCTCTTCGCCGATGTGTTCTTTACGTAAGTCGCCGCAATAATGGCTGCGCATAATGTGTCATTCCTATTGTAATCGTGCCAGAGCAGCCGCTGTTTGGCCGCTGCTCTAAAATCAGGTCTAAAACAAAGACCGCAAATTATACCCCATTTCACACATCGAAACAGTGCAAAGGGGTGAATTTTCAGGCATTAAACGGCTTAAAGCTCTCTTCGCCGCTAAGAAGCGGTTCGATTTTCGCGATCACGGCTTCACCCTCTTTATCGGTGTAGGCAACTGGCGGCACTTTCCCCCAAACAGGGCCAGGCCAAGCCGGGTCGTTTTCTTGACGAACGATGTGGTGCACATGAAGCTGAGCCACAATATTACCGAGCATGCCGATGTTCATTTTGCGGGCCGAGAACAGATCTGCCAGCGCTTCACTTAAGGTCGATGACTCGCGCATCAACTGGATTTGATCCTCATCGCTTAAGTGGTATGTTTCGGTAACACCTGCACGACGTGGCACCAAGATAAACCAAGGGTACTGGCGATCATTCATCAGCATTAAGCGACACAGAGGAAAATCACCCAATTGAATGCAGTCGTTTTGCAAGCGGGCGTCCAATTCAAATTCGAGTTCTAACTCATCCATTTTCTACTCCTCTCTCGTATCGATAAGCGCTTAGTGCTTGATTCGTTTATAACGCCACATGATACAAGCATCTGGCACAAATTCAGCAAAAAGCGCATCGTTTTGGCCCTCATTTTGCTCTAACATGAAGACCACTCTTTAGGGAATGCGGTATGGAATATCGGATACAACAAGTCATCTCAATACACGACATTGGCGCCACACTGTGGCAGGACATGGCCGGTACCGAGCACCCGTTTACCCGTTTTGAGTTTTTAGCCGCACTCGAAGACTCGGGTGCCACCACGGCTGAATCCGGCTGGTCCCCGTTGCACTTGGTGATCGAGCAAAGCCAAGATACCGAGCATTTTGAGCCTGTCGGCGTACTGCCTCTTTATGTTAAGGGCCACTCGTACGGTGAGTATGTGTTTGATTGGTCTTGGGCGGATGCGTATCACCACCATGGGCTTGAGTACTATCCAAAGCTGCAAACCAGCATCCCTTACTCGCCAGTGACCGGTCCGCGAATACTGACTCAGCACTCCCCTTCGTTGCTTTGGCCTGCGGTGATGAGTGCGGTGCAAACCTTATGCGAACAGCATGGGTTTTCATCATGGCACATGACGTTTCCCAACGAGGCCGATATCACAGCACTACCTGATGGGCTTGTAGCGCACCTACCCAAACGAATGGGCAGCCAATACCATTGGTTTAACGAAGGCTTTGAGTCCTTTAATGATTTTCTAGAACGCTTTAGCTCGCGCAAGCGCAAAAACTTACGTAAAGAGCGAGATAAAGTGCGCCAACAAGGCGTGAAAGTCGAGGTCATTGAAGGCGCTGAGATTAGCGACGCGCTACTGAACACCTTCTACCAGTGTTACGAACTGACCTACTATAAGCGCGGGCAAACGCCTTACCTTGAAAAAGCGTTTTTTAAAAAGATCCTTAACACCATGCCAGAGCAATGCGTTCTGTTTGCCGCCCGTTTAGGCGATCAAACCGTTGCAACAGCCTTCTGCTTTAAGGATCAGTCCACCTTGTACGGTCGTTACTGGGGCTGCTTGGATGAGTTCGATAGCCTGCACTTTGAGACCTGCTACTACACAGGCATTGAGTACTGCATCGAAAAAGGCTTAAGCCGTTTTGATCCGGGCGCGCAGGGTGAGCACAAAATTCAACGCGGGTTTACACCGATCAAAACGTGGTCGCTGCACTACATCCACCACCCTGGCTTTAAGGACGCAATTGAGCAGTTTACGCAAGAGGAAGCACTCGCGATGCAAGAGCGCATCGATCAACTGAGCGAGCACCTTCCCTTTAAACACACTGAATAAAGGCTATTTTGGACGCGGTACGTCCAGCGTTTCACCCAACGTGGTGTACTCATTACCGCCCATACGGCCAATCGCATCGATGCCTTTGGCGTCGATGTAGTAGCGATCGTCCGTCTCGTTAACGATGCTGTCATCAACCCACACTGTTAGCACTTCGCCGTAGATGATGTTTTGTGCACCCTCGCCCACTTGATCATGCTTATGCAGCTTGCAAAACATCGCCACTTTCGGGCCTTGAATGCGGGGTAAGCTTGCGCCTTCAAAGCCGACCAAGGTCAGATTATTCGCAGAGACCTCTGACACGCCGTCATCCAGTATCGCGGCCGTTTGCGTCACCGGTCCTGCCAAATCGGATGATGCGATATGAATCACAAAATGATCTCGCTCTAGGATATTTTTGGCGGTGTCTTTCATCTCGCCGTTGGGTTTATAGCCCACCGAAAACACCACCAAGGGTGGATTACTGCACACCGGCGTAAAGTAGGAAAACGGCGCCAGATTTAATTCACCGTTCGCGTGTTCGCTCAGCACCCACGCCACGGGTCTTGGAATAATGGCCTGGGTCAGTGTGTGGTAGATTTTATTGGGCGATAAAGTCGCAAAGTCCAAAACCATTTTGTTGCTCCTGCACCATACGCGCATGCGTTGATTAACCGTGTATCTGTCCATGGTACACGGTTAGATTGCGCATTTGCAGCATGAAAAACAGAGCATAAGCGCTTATTTTCTTTGAATAATCATCCACTTTAGCCACTGGTGAGTACGAGTGCTTTTCGATATGTTTAGCCAAGCAGTCCCGAAGTACGAATGATAAATCTAACCGTGCAAAGCGTTAAAACGACTTGCCACTAGGGAGGCCCTGATGCTCACTTATCAAGAGTGTTTAGACTTATGCGACATCAGCGAAGGCGAAGTATCTGCCATTGCTGAACACGAACACATCGACCCCATGATCGCCATGGCCATGGGCCAATACCTAAGCTGTCACAATGGCGAACAGACCATCCGACGCATCATTCTGGATGACATCGAACGCGCCGAACGCCAAGGTAAGCGTCAGAAACTGCAAACACTGCGCCGAGTGCTGGCCCACTTTGTAGCCACGCATCCAGAGCGAAACTCATCAGCGACCTAACATGGATCTAAGGCCAAGTTCGCTTGGCCTTTTTCGCCATATCGTTCAAGATAGACAGCCTTCACCAACAGCGCTGGATAATCGCTTTGACGACTGAATTTGAACAGATGCTTTGGAGTGCGATAGGCCTGATCCCTAAAGGGCAAGTCGCGACTTATGGCCAGTTGGCGGCGCTGTGCGGCTACCCTAAGCATGCTAGGCAGGTCGGAAAAGCGCTGTCGATGCTGCCCGAAGGTTCGTCACTGCCTTGGCATCGAGTTATCAACGCTAGGGGTGAGATCTCGTTCCCGAAAGAGAGTGAGCGCTATAAAGAGCAACACAAACGCCTTCAAGAGGAAGGTATCCACTTTACGGGTAGCAAAATACGTCTCTCTGCATACCAAGCTAACCTAGGTTAAGCGTTTCTTTTCATTTAAGTTTGGTTAAGATTGGTCGATAGGTCATTTATCCCAACCATTAGGTTCGCTATGGCCCGCGATCAACACACCGTGCAACAGAAGTATGAGGCTTTGCAGGAAACCCTGCGGCTAACCGTACGCCGTGTCGAAGAGAATGAGTCGGTACTCAAGCGCTTCTTTGATATGGAGCTTAAACTGCTGGCGTGCAATACGCTCGGCGAGCTGTTGGACGTGTTATTTAATCAGTTTCGGGAAAAATTCCGCCTTCAAGCCGTCTCTTTACATCTGCTGGACCCAGAGGGGATTACGCGTGATTTACTGGCCAACATTCCGCCTCATTTAAAGCGCGACCTCACACTGACCGAAGAGACCGAGTACTTCCAAACGATTTACCCTGCAAAAACGATGATCGCAGGCGAAATCGATTCAGATAGCTGTAAAGATCTATTCCCGCATCACCGATACATCATGAGCGCTGCACTCCTGCCGCTGATTCGCCAACACTGCATCATCGGAAGTTTACACTTAGGCGCTCAGGAACCTGACCGCTACACCAAAGACTATCGCTACGATTACTTAACGCATTTATCGTCGGTGATATCGGTATGTATCGAAAACTGCATCAGCCAAGAAACCCTGCATCGGTTGAGTACGATTGATGCGCTGACTGGCGTCCACAACCGCCGCGCCTTCGGAAAAGATTTAACGCGCGAAATGAACCGAGCAAACCGCAGTAAGGAGCCACTCAGCTGTTTATTGCTCGACATTGACCACTTCAAATCGATCAACGATACGCACGGCCACCAAACGGGCGACCGCACACTAAAGACCATCGGCACGCTGCTATTGGAGCATTTCCGTAACACCGACCTGATCGCACGATACGGCGGTGAGGAGTTTGCCGTGTTATTGCCCGCCTGCCCCACCGATCAAGCTAAGCGAATCGCCGAAGAGCTTCGGCTCGCCGTTGCTAAGTTGATCATCCGCACACCACTTGGCGATGCGTTTCGGATTACAACCTCCATCGGCTGCTCAACCTTTACGAGCCCAAACGATCGATTCTTGGATGCAACCACACTACAGCAAAAATCCGATTACTTGATCAGCCAAGCGGACGCGGCCCTTTACGATGCTAAACGCTCAGGGCGTAACCAAGTAAAAACGTTTAAAGCCAGCCCGCTTAACTCGACGGCTCCCGCTAAGGATTAACCCGCTTTTTTCAGATCAAACACCATCTCTTTATAGAGGACTCGGTATTGATCCGCTTGGCGCTCTCCAAACAACGGGTCCATCGGTTGTGGCAGTTCTTTGGCTAATGTTGCCCAGTCCTCATCCGTTGCAATGCGGTCGATCGCAGGAAAGATACGGCGCTCTTCAAAGGCCAGATGACCGCGTTGCTGCTGCACAAATTCCAAGAGTTGATTCGCAACACGTTCAAGTGGCACCACCGCGGCATCGTTTAAAATACCATCCAAACTTTCGCGCAACGCGTGGGTATGAGCCCGCATGCGTTGGTGTTCGGCCGTACAAAAGAGTTGAGCTTCATCCAATAACAGATCTCGGCCCGCAAAGTACGCATACAAGCTATCCTCACGCGGGTGATGATGCACGTCGGCATAGTGACTGATGTATTCGATCACATCCAACACCAACGGAAAGTTTGGCTGGCCTTGTTGCTCCAGCGTACGGCAGTGGTTGTCGAGGATGTCCAACAATCGATTCAGATTGATGTGTTCTTGGTGCAGTTGATCTAACACGTTCATGACGAACCCTCCCGTTACGTTTTTATTAACAATAACGAAGGACACGCTCTGAAGGGATTGACGCTGATCAATATTCAACCAATTGTGCGACCAAGGTGGTACACACCTTTTGAACTCGATTAAAGGGACAAAGCGGGCACAAACATCTCGCCAAGGTGCGAAACACGTAGATCGGTTAACTCGGGCCAGTTCAATTCAGCGTCCGACAGGACATGCACCGTGATCGCGTTGGCGTTACGACCAGCCTCAAGATCAAACCGGTAATCACCAACCATCACGAGGGCATCGGAGTGTATGCCCCACTGTTTGGCGATTTTATGTAAGCCATCGGCATCCGGCTTGGGTGTGGCTTCATCACGACCTAAAATCGCCTCTGGATCAAAGCACGACAACAAACCAAGCGCATCGAGTGTTTCATGAGCGATCGGTTTTGTGTTGCGCGTTAAAATACCCAGTGTCGCTCCATGCTGATGCAGTTGCCGGATCGCCTCGACAGCAAACAGCTCCGCTTTGGCTTGCTGGGCAAAATGACGTTCCAGCTCATCAAGGTGAGCCGTTTTCTCGGATTTAAGCGGCTCAGGCAGCGCCTCTATATGACCTAAGATATCATCCTCCAACGGGATGTTTAATTGCTCGCGAATCCAGACAAAATCGTGCACCGCCTGCGTTAGCGTTCCATCCAGATCAAACACAAAATGGCGTTTGTTGTGTAACCTTGAATGCAATTGATAAGAGAGCGTCATAAGAATCCTAAAGACCACAAGTATCTTGAGCCGCCAAACACCGCGTTACTCACGAGACGTCGCCAGGGTGAGTTGAGTCAGCATGGACTCGATACGATCTAACTGTCCATTTTGATCAGCGCATGACTCATCAAGAATGTGCTGTTCCAGTTTTTCGATGGCGACTTGGCTGTCTTTAAGTGTCTGCAATAAAGTGCGGGATCGTTTCTTCGAGCTGTCGGTTAAACGGCCCACATGACCGAGTGTTTTTTGCAGCTGAGAATCCAGATCATGAATGTGCTGAGCCACCGCATCCATATCATCACTCAGAGACACATTGATCTGATCGACCCTATCCTCCAACTGGGCCACTGCGTCCTTGAAACGGCTGACAAACTTATCCCCTTCCCGGTCCATAAAAATAGTGAGCAACTCTTCGGGGTATAACGATCGGTTACGCCCTTCCGTTCGAATGGAGTATTCCCCCCGCGAGGTGCAATACGGTTTCATCCGTCCACTTGGGACTTCGACCCGCATTAACGGCTTATCAGCAAGGTTCTCGATGAAGATTTGAATTTCTAGGCTGGGAACGCAATCGGTGGCTTTGTTGATCATCATTAGCCGCGCATTGTCATCAACATCGCAGCCCACCACTTGGCCTTTTTGCAGGCCAGATTCATCGGTGAACTCATCCACGCCGATCAATAGCGTACCGCCAGACTCGGAGTTCGCAAAAGCCACTAGGTCGCTGCTTTTCACACCGCTGGCTTCGCGCTTGAAATCAACGTTTGCACTCTCGGCGGTTGAGATCATCGCCAAGGTTCGGTCAGACAGGTCAGCGCTCTCTCGTTTGATCGGCACAGTGTGTTCTCAAGCTGATTAAAAACAACAACATATCCCCTCACCCAGTGGATGTCAAAATGGCCCTTAGGGGCCATTTTTTGTTACTTCTTTTTGTTACTTCAATCGATCCAAGCGTTTTGCGATGGCGTCGATCTCCTCGCTCATCCTATTGAGCTGCGTTGAGTCTTGTGCGTTGCTTTCGGTCAACTCCTGCAAGCGATCCACAAAGCGGGTCAGATCGTCCGACACGCGCTGCTGCTCGCTGGCCGCGACCGAGATCTGCGTGGCTTGCTGCGCGATGCGCTCAAATGCCCCCACCACATCTTGAAGGTGATTGGCTGTGTCCTCCGCTGTGGTAACGGCCCGCTCGGTCTCTTGCTGGCCTTTTTCCATCGATACTACGGACAGTTTAGAAGCATCCTGCAAGCGGCTTAATACTTGCTCGATCTCAACGGCCGAGCTCTCACTTTTCGCCGCCAAGTTACGCACCTCATCCGCCACAACCGCAAAACCACGACCGGTATCCCCAGCGCGTGCCGCTTCGATCGCGGCGTTCAGCGCCAGCAGGTTGGTTTGCTCAGCGATGTCTCGGATCACACTCAACATTCCATTAGCTCGACGACTGTCTTCATCCAGCTTTAAGATGTTTTCCTGTGCGGTGTTCATCACCGAAGTGAGATGCCTCATGGTTTGGATAACACCGGTCATCTCGTTACCGCTGGTTTGAATTTCAGCGTGTATCTGATCGATGGTGACTTTGGTTTCTTCAGCGCTGTTGGATACCTCCTTAGAGGTGACGCCAAGCTCTTCAGTGGCCGCGGCAAGCATGTGGTTTTCATCGCTTAAGCTGGTCGCTTTATCTCGAAACGCCAAGCTAAACTCATTCAGCTTACCGGCATCTCCGACTAATCGATGCGACTCCTCTTGGATTTTAGAAAGCAGCTGCTTCAATTTGGCGCCATACTGGTTGACCGCATCTCGCAGCTCACCGATTTCGTCCATTGAATCTACGTCCAGCTCTTTCCAACCCGAGCCTTTCACCAGATCGCGGATCTGCTCTGTGGTTTGCTCTACCGAGCGCAAAATACGACGCGCAAACAGAACCGACACCATACCGACCACGACCAACAACGCACCGATGGCCAGCATCAAAAACACCCCCATGCTTTGTGCCACTTCGATCATGCGGTTTTTCGGTACAACGAGACCAATGATCCAACCGGTTTCAGGGTGTCGGAACATATCAAGGTACGCATCACCGTTTAGGATTTGATCGTCCTCAATCGGCATATGCACGGCTTCTTTTAAGGTCGCGGATTGGGTTAAACCTTGCGCTAACCAAGGCACTTTATTGGCCAACTGATTCGCTGTCATCAGGCTATCATTGGACAGTACAATGTTTTCAGCCTCCGATGGGAAGCTGATCATCTGACCGGTGGAGTCAATCGCAAATACATAACCGCCGTTCTCTTGCCCATACTGGCTAAGCACTTGGTTTATCCCGCCCAGCATCATATCGACCGTTGCGACGCCCTTAAACGCCCCATCCTCTTTGTAAGGAATGGTGCAGGTTACCATTGGGATTTTAGTAAAAGGGTCGATGTAGGCTTCGGACCAAGCACAGCGATCTGCTGGAGTGGAACGACCCACTTGATACCACCCTTCACCGTGATAGCCAGAGCCGCTGGGGTCATTGTAATCATCAAAATACGTAATACCGGATTCCGTGCGTCCCCAGAAAAAACTCCGACGCTCTACACCGGTATCAAAACTGTTGGGTTCTGGCCAAATGCCGCCACCGGCGATGGCTTCATCACCATGATTATCAATGATGGATGGGAAAACGCGTTTAAAGAGGGCTTCATCCTTAGGCAAAGTGCTCGATGCCAGCGCCAATGAGGAGGTCAGCAATTGAACTTGATCAAACTTGGCCGATAAAAGATCACTCAAGGAACCTTGGTTCACCGAGATCTGCTCTTGGCTTTCCAAAATCAAATCAGGTTTTACCTTCCCCTCAACTACGGCATAAATGACCGCTATGGCTAAAACAACAATGGCTGCAAAGCCAAAACCTATCTTTTTACGAATACGTACAGCTGACCTCATTAAGATCGCCTCCCAACATCTAAAGGTATTGGCATTGGATGAGCCTTAGGCAAACATCTTTATAGCCTTTAACCATCTAGCGGCGAGAAGAGGCAATACTTGATCAGAAACAGCAAAAGTGCGCGAGCGATGTCGCAAATAGAACAAAGGGCGCAGAAAGCGCCCTTGTGAGAAGAATTACGCGTACAGAGAATCGTCGAATGGATCCAGAGGGTAGTCCATCATTTGATCGTCGCGGAAGTACAGTACTCGACCTTCGAAACGCAGGCCTTTCGCCGCAAACCAACGCTCAGCGTCTTCACGACCCTCGGCGGCGTTGCCCTTCTTCATCGTAGCGCCCAACCAACGGTAGAAGTACACGCCAAACAGCGCAGCTGACGCGCCCAAGAAGAAATCCGAGGCCAGTGCAAACAGAAGTGCAATAAGACCGACAATCCAGAGACGACTGGCTTTGGCGTTCTTTTCAGCATCGTTTGCCGCTTCGTATTGCTCTAAAAACTTAAGATAGCGACGATAGTTTTGTTGAAGGTTAAATTTATCTTGAGCGGATAACTTACGATCCATCAGCATACCCTTGGCTTGTTTATTATCGTTAAGGTTAGACTACACAAAAGCTGGCCCGTTAGGCCAGACTTTTACTGACAACTTCATACACATCACGCGACAGATTACCCGAATCCATAATGCGTTGCAGTTGCGCTTTCATCAGCGCTTGGCGCGCTTCGCTGTATCGCTTCCAGCGGGTCAACGGTGTAACCAAGCGGGAGGCGATCTGCGGGTTAAGCGCATTCAGCTCTATAATACGGTCGGCCAAGAAATCGTAACCTGAACCGTCCAATTGGTGGAAATTAACCGGGTTTTGCATCGCAAAGTTCGAGATCAATGCACGCACACGGTTAGGGTTTTTCATGGTAAACGCCGGATGCTCCATCAGCTTCTCGACCTTAGCCAGTGTCCCAAGTTTAGGATCGGAGGCCTGTACGCCCAGCCACTGATTGACCACCAACGACTCACCTGACCAGCGCTCATAGAAACGCGCTAAGGCCTCTTCGGCCGCCTCTTCATGGGTTGAGTGCGCCAAAAGCCCCAGTGCAGCCATGCTGTCGGTCATGTTGTTGGCTTGATCAAACTGGGACTTGGCAAGCTCGATGTGTTGCGGCTTATCGGTATCGACCAAGTAAGCCAAGGCCAAATTACGTAAGCTGCGACGTGCAATGCTATCGGCATCAGGCGAATACGCTTCGGTTAAACTGGCGCGGTTGTATGCGGCAATGAATGAGCTTTCCAGTGCGTCCGCAAGGCTTCGTTTTACAAAACGGCGAGCGGCGTGAATGGCGTCCACATCGATCTCTTCTGAAAGCTCCGATAAATAGGCTTCGGATGGCAGAGTCAGCACTTTCGCGACCATTGCAGGGTCAAGGTCCACATCGTCCAAGATGCTCTCGTACGCATTGATCAGACGCTCATCCAACACCAGCGTTTTACCTTGTTGGTAGTCACTGATCAGCTCCTGAAGAATGATCACCGCCAGTTTTTGGGCCGCTTCCCAGCGGTTAAACCCATCCGCATCATGACGCATCAAGAAGACTAACTCATCACGCGTGTACGGGTAATTCAGCTTCACTGGGGCTGAAAATCCGCGCAGCAGCGACGGAACGGGCTTTTGCTGAGCAGTCACATTAAAGGCAAAGTCTTGTTTCGCCTCGGTCAGCTCCAGTACGCAGGTGGTGGTACCGGACTCATCCAATACAAGGTCCTGACCATCACTGCCAAGTAAACCTAAGGCAATGGGCATGTGGAAAGGCTGTTTCGTCTCTTGGCCAGGCGTTGCAGGACACGATTGCTCGATGGTTAACGTGTATTCACCTGTGGCTGCATCGTATTGATCGTCCACCTTAAGCACAGGCGTACCGGCTTGTTCGTACCAACGCTTAAATTGCGTTAAATCTTTACCGCTGGCGTCTTCCATCGCTTTTACAAAGTCATCGGTCGTAACCGCTTGGCCATCGTGGCGTTCAAAATACAGATCGCTGCCTTGTCTAAAGCCCTCTTCACCCAACAAGGTATGAATCATGCGCACTACTTCTGCGCCCTTCTCATAGACGGTCATGGTGTAAAAATTAGAGATCTCGATAAACGAGGCTGGACGAATCGGGTGCGCCATTGGGCCTGCATCTTCTGCAAACTGGGCGGTACGCAGCAATGAAACATCCTCGATACGCTTAACCGTACGGGAGTTCATGTCGGCCGAAAACTCAGCATCTCGGAAAACCGTAAAGCCCTCTTTTAGGCTTAATTGGAACCAGTCACGACAGGTGACTCGGTTGCCCGACCAGTTGTGGAAATACTCGTGCGCAACCACACCTTCTACCCGCTGAAAACCTAGGTCAGTGGTGGTTTCTGGGCTTGCCAATACGCAAGAGGTGTTAAAGATGTTCAGCCCCTTGTTTTCCATCGCCCCCATGTTGAAGAAGTCGACGGCAACGATCATGTAGATATCGAGGTCGTACTCACGACCGTATACCTCTTCGTCCCACTTCATGGCAGCTTTCAGAGAGTCCATCGCATGATCAAGCTTATTCAGATCTTTCTGATCCGCGTAAATTTCCAACGTCACCTTACGACCCGAGGCGGTCACGAAATGATCTTGTACCTTTTGAAGATCCCCAGCGACCAGCGCGAAGAGATACGCCGGTTTTTTGAACGGGTCTTCCCACGTTACCCAGTGGCGTCCCTCTTCGGCATCGCCTTGCTCAACGGGATTACCGTTAGAGAGCAGCACAGGACACAGTGACTTATCGGCCACTAAGGTGGTGGTGAACACCGACATTACATCTGGACGGTCAATGTAGAAGGTGATGCGACGAAAGCCCTCTGCCTCACACTGAGTGCAATAGAAGCCATCGGAGCGATACAGTCCTTCCAGCGCGGTGTTGGCTTCTGGGTTGATCTCGACCACGGTTTCCAAGATAAATTGATCCGGTACCTCTGGGAGCGTTAAACCCTCGTCGTTGCGTTGGTATTCTTTATCAGAAAGGACTTGATCGTTGACCGACACACGGTGCAACACCAACGATGGGTCACCGTGTAAAAACAGCGCTCGGTCTTGGTTGTGTGCTTCTGGATTACGACGCACCGTCAATCGCGTTTTAACCAAAGTTGCGGTGGGTTCCAGCTCGAATCGCAGATCGGTCTTATCGATCAAATAAGCAGGAACTTGATAATCCTTTAAATAGATCACTTCCGGTTGAGACATAATCAATCCTCTATTCCACTCGCAGCTCTATTGGGTAGGCCGTGTATTTTCGTAAATTGATGACGCCTGTATCCATCATCAAATATTGGCCTTTAATGCCCAATAAAACACCTTCCGCTACGGGGTGCTTGTCTAAGTTATGAGTCACTACTTTAGTCGGATATTGCGTGACTGGGTAGTCCAAATCAATAGGGGCAACATCCGTTAATAATTCGATGGCGTCATCGCCGTATTCCGCTTTCAGCGCCGCGATGCGTTCAGCAAATTGTCCGAACAAGTGATCGCGCTCTTGGACTAGATCGAGTCGGTCGATCTGCCCTTTTAACATGGCTCGCCAGTTGGTTTTATCGGCTACCTGCTCGCCTAAAAGGCGCTCCAGCACACCCGAGAGTTTTCGGTGACTGACTTTTGCGATCGGCAACGCTTGCACTGCCCCCTGATCAATCCAACGGGTCGGAATCTGTGTTTCACGGGTGATACCCACCTTAAGACCGGAGGAGTTAGCCAAATACACCACATGCGGCACGAAACAGTGTTTTTCGCCCCACGCTGAGTCTCGGCAGGTACCTTCACTAAAATGGCATTTTTCGGGGCTTACAATGCATTGATCGCACTGAGGCAGCTTTTTGAAACAGGGGTAGCAATAACCTTGGTTAAAGCTCTTATTGGTTTTTCGGCCGCAGTGGGTGCAATGAATGGCACCGCTGTAAGTCAGCTGCACTTTTCGGCCAATTAAGGGGTTAATCTCGACGTGTTGCTCGCCAATGGGCAAAGCGTATTGGATGGGACCAGCAAGGGATGAACGCATCTTGCTGATCGCACCTTCTGCAATAAACTGCATACTGACTCTTAATTGCGTGATTAATGCGTAATGATTTTGACCGTATCGGCTTCACGCGGGTCTGCGCCGTGCTGCTTACCATCGGGGCGAGTACGATCAATAAATCCGACCCGTTCTTCGGGCGATAAGTTCATTTCATCGTAAGCAATGACGGCACGAATGCAGATCGCTTTTTGCTCGTCGGTGAGCTTTTGTCCGTTCGGCCATTTGCCCAATTCCACGGCCTCTTTTAGGGAGGCGTGCATTTCAGGGGTCATTTTAGAAATCAGCTCATCATACGTCATGGGAAAATCCTGTTGTGATGGGTAACCAAAGCCCACTATAGCAAAATCCAAAAGGCCAAGACATCAGCCTAAGGCGTGCGAAATAGCCAGCGCACTAAAGGTACGGCCGCAAGACCGGCAATCAAGCCAGCTAAGTGGGCCGTGTTCGCAATGGCACCAAAGCCAAAGGCTTGCAAAACACCTGTGTACCCCAGCAGTAACCAAACCACCATAAATACGATTAACGCAGGCGGGAAACCAAACACGGGGCGCTCCGAGAGCTTATCCCACAACCAGGTATACCCAAGGACGGCATACACGACGCCGGATAAGCCACCAAACATCGGCCCAGAGATAAGAAACTGGCCAATGTTGGACGTAATGCCCGACCAGATCACCACCCACAGGAACACTTTTGGCCCTTGAAGCTGCTCTATCTGGCGACCGATGACCCATATCCACAGCGCGTTAAACACAAGGTGGGAGATATTAAAATGCATAAAGATGGGCGATATAAAGCGCCACCACTCCAGCGATGCAACGGTCTCGAATAAGGTGGTGTAAACCAGACTGCGCCCATGAACTTGAAAGTCCGTAATGGTCAGCCAGTGCATAATCTGAACGTTTTCACCAAAACCAAACAACAGGCTGATGACGCCACTGATCACCAACAGTGTCATCGTGATGGGGAATGCAGCGGGGTTCAGCCGTTGATGAGCCGGTTTACGCACGCGAATACGGGACAGATCCGCCCCCTGCTTCCACTGCTCATAAACAAACAAAATCTGCTCGGGCCGGACATTCGGTGGCACCCAAAGCGTTTGGGATTGCTCCTCTTCGGTGATCCTGTGGGGGATCTCACGCGACCACAAAAACTCGGCAAACTCGGTTAGGTTTTCACTTAACGGAACCGTTAACACTTTGATCATTCACTTGTTTCCCTGATCAAACCCGCTTTATCGTTGATAGTTTTGAGGGGGTCTTGCCACTTCGGTTCGCACATCGACCCAAATAAACTTGCTCGCATCGAGTTTGGTTTCAAAATCGTAGCGATACGCCACCAGCTTGCCGTACTTCACGGCGCTGTAATCCAAACACGCGATGTTCGAGGTGATGGGTGATGGCTCGCCCTCACACCAATAGTGACCAATAAAGAGCAGTTTTTCATCGGCGCCGTAGTGGTAAAGATCGGCACGGTGCTTTTCCGATAACGGCAAACGCGCTATGTGTTCAGGTAGCGGGTCCGGTTGAAACACCACATCCGAAAAATACTCAGGTGCTTTTGCCCAATACTTGGTGCGGAAGAAGCGGCGTTTGTAACCATCCCGGCTGACCATCTGCTCACCATTTGGGAGTTTTAAATGCGTACCGCGTAGCAGTCGGTCCATTGCGACCCACTCGAAAGTGCCAGGTATAGCTGAGCGGTGCAAAAACGCCTCATCAATCTGGTTGCCACCCATGCGCTCTTTAAAGTCTTGGATCAGCTCTTCATGCCAGCACGCATGGACCACCCGGAAGGTCTCTGTTTCCAGAAAGATGGGCAGTGTTAGCATCCAATCAAGAAAAGCCTGTTTGTCGGCTGGGTATGGGTCGAGCTGATCTAACGTTTCTTGCAAAATACGTCGATGGCGCGGGTTGTGTTCGCGCAAGTAAGGGATAGGCCCACCGGTGCTTGGCGTGCAATAGCACAAGAAGTTGTACTCGTGATTGCCCATTACAATTTGCGCATGGCCTGCATCGACCATGTCTTTAACGATCATCAGCGCCTCGCGAATATGGGGGCCGCGGTCGATGATGTCGCCTAAAAAAATGACCTGCCGTTTAGGGTGGCAATAGACGCCGTTGCGCTTACTGTAGCCTAAGCGAACCAACAGCATACGCAGGCTGAGCCCACATCCGTGAATATCCCCAATAAGATCGTATCCTTCGAACCGGCGATCCGTCATATTAACTACCCCACTTTGTGCCCCACCCAAGCTTTTCACGGCAGGTGCGATAAAAATCGTAATCCAGCGGATGCAAGAGTTTGAGTTTATGAGGTTTTTTGTGAATGGTGATCACATCACCAGGCGCTAGGCTGATGCTGACTTGGCCATCGCACGAAACGGTTGGATAGGTTTCGTTTTGCTCGCTGATTACGAGCTTCAGTTCGCTGTTGCCATCCACCACAATCGGACGGCTCGATAAGGTATGCGGAAACATCGGCACCAGCACCAAGGCATCGAGTTTCGGGTGCATGATAGGACCACCACCGGATAAGGCATAAGCGGTCGAGCCGGTTGGCGTTGATACGATCAACCCATCGGATTTTTGCGTGTAAACGAACTGCCCTTCTATGTAGAGCTCGAATTGGATCATTCGGGTCGCTTTACCCGGGTGCAATACGCAATCATTCAACGCCGTACTTTCGGAGATCGGCTCGCCGTCGCGCTTAACCACCATGTCGAGTAAAAAGCGTGTTTCGACGGTGTACTTGCCTTCAAGCACCTCTGCCACTTTTTGCTCAATCTCGTTAGGCGAGATGTCTGTTAGGAATCCAAGGTTACCCCGGTTCACCCCAAGAACAGGTACATGGCACTGTGCTAAAGAGCGCGCGGCCCCAAGCAAACTGCCATCACCACCGACCACAATGACCAGATCACAGATCTCGCCCATCATCTTTTGTTTGCACACCTGTTGCCCATGCCCTGGCATCAGGTCGGCGATCCGCTCATCCAATATGGCGTGTAAGCCACGATCCTGCAGGAAACGAATAAGGTGTCGCATCGTATCGATGACGGGCTTGCTGCCCAATCGGCCGATCAAGCCAATATTGCGAAAATGATCCATTGAGGCGCCTTTTATGGAGTTGTAACAACTCCCTCATGATCCTAAGCTTTGATCAAGATTTCAAGCACTTCAAAGGTTTAGGTAAAGATCGCTCATAGCAGGCACAAAAAAGCCCGACCGCAAAACAGTCAGGCTTGTTTGGTTTTAACAATTAGTTACTTTTTCGCGTTCAGCTTTTGCAGCATGGTACCGAGGATGCACCCGATCATCAGCGCTAAACCATTTACCATCATAAGCTGTGCTCCCATGTGCATCCACGCAGGCACTTCGGGCTCTAAACCACCCGCCGCCTCTTCACTGCCAGAAAACATCAACACATTCGCATAAACGGTCGCAACGGCCAGTACTACTAAGAGCACAATTAAAATATTCTTTTTCGTCATAAAGCACCTTCCTTAGTTAACTTTAGATTGCTGCTAACCGCGATGGCTCATCATTAAGCCGCACGTTCTGTTAGCATCATTTTGAATACAGCGGTGAGAAAGTATCGGCTTTCTTTTTAACAATCAACGTGTATAAAAACAAAAAGTCTTAATTTTTATACTTCGCGCAAACATCAATTCGAAACGCTACACATTCGTCGTACTTTCATACATTTAACGACCGAATCGTTCCAGATAGCTAACACTTAGTAGGACGCTTTTTAGCTACGTCGCCCCTGTAAACCACCCGTATGAATCAACAGTATTGACGAGCTATCTGAAAACTCACCTTCCGAGAGTTTTTCAAAAAGGCGCCGAAAAAGCTTAGCCGTATACACAGGTTCCAGCGGGATATCGAAACAGGTCTCAAAGCGTGTCATAAAGGCTTGAAGGTCCGGTTTTATTTTTCCAAAACCGCCGTAGTGCCCGTCTAAATCCAAAGACCAGTTGGGCTTTATTAACGGAGCGCCTTCTAGCCACTGCTGGACATCCCCCGCAAGAAAGCCACCTTGTTTGAGTGCTGGCATCCCGATGATGCTCCCGCGGGTTTGAGCACTGACCAAACCCGCCAGCGTTGCGCCGGTGCCCATGGCACAGAGGAGGTAGTCCCAATCTGGAATTTGATCATCGATGGCTGTCATGATTTCGGCACATCCTTTTAACGAGAGCGCATCTGCGCCCCCTTCGGGGATCGCAAAGCCAGTCACACCCTCATAGGAAAAATCACCGGATGCACGACAAAGCGCTCGGTACGTTTGGCGATCGACAAATCGGCATTCAACACCCCAAGAGTGTAAATCGGTGATCATCGGGTTGGTGACGGCCTCGCCACGGATAATTGCGGTCATTGAAAAGCCGAATGTTTTCGCCGCATACCCAAGCGCATGAAGATGATTAGAGTAAGGACCGCCAAAACTGACCAGTTGTTGAACGCCCTGCTCAATAAGGCTTTTAAGTCGATATTTGAGCTTAAACCACTTATTTCCGCTGATGATGGGGTGGGTTTTATCTAAACGCGCCACATGCACCCGGCCCTTAAACTGGGTACCCGCAAAAGCATTGACTTGAACAGGGTCCAACTCATCGATCACCAGTGGGCAAGGACGGTTTAGCCAATTCATTAACCCCGTATCGGGTGATGTATCCATTGGCAGATCTAACGCTTGTTCTTGATTTAATTGTGGAGTTTCAGAAAACAACGTTCCTTTCAAAATGATGGCCTAATTTTTTTGAAAATAAGTGTAAGGATTCGCAAGCTCGTTCGACTACCTCTGTGCAAAGACACAGATGTCATAAGAAGCGGCATGATGTCACTCATCCTTAGCAGTTTGGGATAAGGGTACCACTGATGCGGCGCCACCTCTGTGTCTTACGCCTTGTTGGACCATTACTGAACGTTTAATCATCATTCAAAGGAAGACTCATGAAAAAACTCATCTGCACTTTTATCCTTGCGTTTTTCAGCACCATTGCTTTTTCGGCCGAGAAACAACCCTTTACGGAAGCGCTCTACCAGCAGTATCAAAACAGCGACGAAGTGTTTTTGGTTGATGTGTTCGCCACCTGGTGCCCAACGTGCAAAAAACAGTCGGAAATCATTGGTCAGTACTTTAACGAAAACCCAGACAGCAAGATCAAAATCTTAGTCGTCGATTACGACAACCAAAAAGAGTGGGTATCGCATTTTCGTGCACCACGCCAATCCACGTTGTTGATCTATAAAGGTAAGGAGCAAGTGTGGTTCTCCGTTGCTGAAACCAACAAAGATAAAATCTTTGCCCAACTGAAAAACGCTGAGATGTAACCACCATGGAAATCACCGCAATCCCGCTGGCTTTCTTGGCGGGTATTCTAAGCTTGGTGTCGCCGTGCGTATTACCAATGATTCCAGCGGTCGCGGCGTCGGCTATGCAATCCACTAAATGGGGCTTAGTCACTCTGGCACTGGGCATTAGCTTTGCGTTTGCGCTGGCGGGTACCGTGCTGACGTTTGTGTTGCTGAACCTTGGAATCTCAACGGAGTGGCTGCGTTACTTTTCAGTGATTTTATTGCTGTTAATGGGCCTGACGCTCTTGATTCCTAAGCTGTCGGATGGGTTAGCGTTTGCGTTATCTCGACTGACAAGTCGCGCCGCTAACGTCCAGATTGAAGGCAGCTCTGCACCCATGCAATTTGTGATTGGCGCATCGCTTGGGCTGGTATGGTTACCCTGTGTCGGCCCAACCCTTGGGACCGCAATTGCTTTGGCCTCCACCGGACAAAGCATGCCAATGGCCTTTGTTGTCATGCTGGCGTTTGGTGTGGGCACAGCCATCCCGCTGGTTGCCCTTGGGCATTTCTCAGGTAAGAAGCTCTCTAAATTCAGAACCACCGGCAAAATCGGAAAATACATTTTAGGCGCCGCCTTGGTGTTTTTAGCTGTGATGATTTTGACGGGTGTTGACCGAATTTTAGAAACCTGGGCGCTCGAGATTTTACCGGATTGGGTCACCTCGATTTAACGCACGATTCAATTCCCTGTGTCTATTTGCCCCAACGCTGTTGGGGCTTTTTTGCACCCCGCAGTTCCCCCTTTTTAGATTCAAATCCTATGAATCAAACCTAATTTGTTACGATATAACATTTTATTTATAATGCGCCCTCTTTGAGCTCATTCATAAAAAGGTACATACATGACTACCAGCAACACGCTTGCCGCGGCCATCGCGGCTGCTTCGGTTTTAACCTCTGTTCACACCTATGCCGACAGCAGCAATGAAGCAAGCAGCCTTCGCGAGGCGATTCAACAAGGTACTGTCAGCGGCGCGTTTCAGGGTTACTATTTTGCGCGCGATAAAGCGTCGGGTAAGGACAACGAGATCGCTACGCTGGGCTTTGATCTTAGCTACCAAACCGCTACATTGAACGGCTTTGGCTTTAAGAGTACGTTCCAGTACACGACCTCACCTTGGGCCAATAAAGAAGCGAAAAGCGCACGCCGTAGCAATATGTATGGCTCCGGCGCGCAGCTTTCTGAAGCGTATTTATCCTATGGTGTTAACAACACTCAAGCACAATTAGGCCGTATGTATTTTTGGTCACCATTGCTCGGTGGTAGTGGCTCTCGCGTGACAAAAGAGGCCTTCCAAGGTGTAACCTTGATGAATACTGACCTCTCGAACACCACACTCACCTTTGCCTATATGGATAAATTCCAGTCCCGTACCGATGGCGACGGGGATATTGGCAAATTTACCGAGACGTTCAAAACCGCTGGCGCACCTTGGGCGTTCGAGTTGGACGATGGCGCTTACACACTGGCCATCAAAAACACATCGTTCGAGAATTTAACCCTAACCGCCGCTTACGTTGATGCGTTGGATGCGTTCGAGACGGCTTATTTTGAGTCCGCTTACACATTGGGTCAGTTTGGTTTGGCTGCCCAGTATTACACGAGCCAACAAGACAGCGAGCCACGCAGCGATCTGTTTGGTATTAAAGGTGATGCCACTTTTGGCCCACTGAGCCTTACACTGGCGTACACCACCACAGATGACGATGCCGATGTCATTCCGGGCGTGGGTAACGGTGCTGACTTGGCCTACACATGGTCCGAGGTCTTTGCTTACCAATATCAAGCCGGCCAAGACTCCACTAAACTGGCCGCTAAATATAAGATCGGCTCCAACGCTTACGTCGGCGCAAGCTACCTGCTAGAAGATGGCAAAGGTTATGACCGAGCTTACACAGCCTTAACGGGCGGTTACCAGTTTAGCGATGCTTTTAGCGTAACAGCCGCCTTTGAAATGGGCAGCAAAGATGCAGAAGATGATGAGCTAAGGGTGCGAGCTAATTATAAGTTTTGAATAATTAAGGACTCGTGCTCTTTGAGCATGAGTCCATCAAACATAAAACAATGAGATCAAACTTTATTTATAGTCAATCCATCACAATTTGACGTATAGGATGTAACAACCTCTTTGTAAGACACGATTGAATCATCAACATCATCTAAAATAATATTCCACTTTCTTCCGAATTCATAAGCGACAAACAAATACAATTGTTTACATAATAATGTGTGATCTAGCCTGAGTTCAATTACAGCCTTCATATCTTTACCCAGATACTTCTTCCACTCTTCAAGTGTTTCATCATCATAAAAATCTAAAGCAAATTCTTCATCTTGCTTAGCCAACCACAAGTCAGCTCCTTGATCACTGATAACAAAACTAGATGACTCTTGAGGAGAGAGATATCCACCTACCGATAGAATAAAATCATTCAGATAATCAAAACTTATATCATCTGAACTTATTATTAGTTTATTAGTGCCGAATCACTCATAAACCTCACTGCCTAAACCAGACAAAAACCCTATAACACTTAGATCAAATTCATATGTGACTCATAAAGTAATGGCGGAGCATATTAACCCTAATAAATTAATTTTCTTCATTAAATTAGCATGCTATATTTTTAACTTAACACAACCATTAAGCTGACTTACCTCAGAACTCTCGAGCACATCAAGTATTCTTTCTTCATTACCATTATTAATAACAATAATATCAGGTTCTTCTTCAACCTCATCGAATTCATCCAATATCAGATGATCCCAATCATTTTCATCAACATCACCTCTATAACTCGCAACTAAGCCAATACGATCATTTTCCTTAGCACCTGAGAACCTATTAACCAACTCGTCTATAATATTTTCTTTATTTTCATACTGTAAGGCACTGATATCATAATATTCCAAAATCACACCTGCTCTTGGGGATGATACAGAGACGTTTATACTACACCCCTCAAACCACAACAAAAATGAACAATAGCCCTGCTCTCTAAACTTATTCTCAATAGAACCTAAATCCGAATTTTCAAAAGATTTAGATGCAACATCAAAATATTGCACTTGATTCAACTCTTCAAGATTAGATGCAACTAGAACGTCTATCTTTTTAAGCTCGGATATCAGCCTATTTAAATCGATTTCTAAACCAGACTGATAAACAAGACAAAAACCATTACTCATAATACTTCCTATTTTAAAATTACAACTGAGACTTTAAATTAGACAAAAGCTTATTAGTATATTCTGCAGGAAAAACATATACATTTTCTTTCCCAAGCGACTTCTGACATGCTTCAATTAAGGTTTTGAATTTCTCTGAATCACCTGCTTCAAAAAAAGCTTGAGCTTTAACCCCACGCCGATTTGCTTCTGCTTTCAAAATTTCCAGCTTGTTTAGAGTATCGGCCAAACGCTCTGGTTTAGCTCCTTTAGATGGACCTCCAACGGAAATTATATTTCCTTCTGCACTTATAACATCAATACCAGTTGTAGGCGAGTTAACATCAGAAGGATCTAGTCGAATAATTTCATCTTGAAAGTTAGCATCTTTTGGCAATCTACCTTTTGTTGCAGCAGCAACTATAAACTCACGTACATCCCCTTTTGAAAGCTTTTGGCCTGAGGCTATTAACTTCTGAACTTCCGCAAGGCCTATCCGTTCAGCATCTGAAAGTATATCTACCCCGAGATTGACCCTACTAGCAATTTTACCCGCCTTGTTAAGTTTGTGTAATGCATTTACTGGTATCACTGTCTCACCAGCAATCACAAAAACATCTGCGACCTGCTGATACGTTGGCTTCTCTGCAAAGTCCTTTGCAAGCTGTTTTATAATTTCGGGGTTATTATATAAATGAACCACCCCATCCTTAAGCTGTTGGCGCTTTTCTGGGCTGATAACAAGATTTGCCGTGCCAGCTACACCACTGACGATGCCTGTACCTAACCTTGCGGGTGTTTTTAGTGCCGCAGCCGTTGCTCGCATCAGTTCCGATGTTTCAGGGTCTTCACCAATTTGGTCAATGGTTTTTACGGTATCATCGCTCCACTGACTTACAGAGCTAAGACCTTCACTGGCTTTATGAAACAACCAGCCTACAGAGACAAGGCTTTTTTCAGCCCAAGGTGTATCTTCCCAAATAGCTTGATCCCATGGCCGGTCGCTAACGGTTTTGCTGACCTGTGCTGGAGTAACCGTTTTCGGTTTTTCTACTACCTTAGCCGCCTCTAGTGGCATTGGGTACTGGTCTTCTAGTAACGCTTTTACCTCTGCAAAATAATCTTGCTCTTGTCGTACATTTTCCTTTCTAGGCTGGCCCAGCAAGTGACGAACCTTGAACTCTAAAACCGATGGCAGAAAATTACGCACGGTTCCTTTTGAGTCGACTGCATAATGCTGAGCCAAACTCTCAAGAACAACGACCCTGCCTTCTTCAAGGTCATTAGCACTCACAAAAGGGAACTCTATTGAATGCGTTCTGTACTGTTCATGTAAATGAGAAGAGGCGAAATCACGATGGTCGGATACACCATAGCGTTGACGCAGTGTTTTTATTGCTTGCTTTGGGTGCATGATGTAGGGCACATCACGCGCAATGAGCTGTGAAGTACGTTTGATTTTTAGCATCACTCTATCCTTGAGTTATCCGCTGAAATACTAAGTATGATCCTGCTTCATGACAAGTGTTTTCTGATACTAAAATAACCCTTAAATATTTTTTACTCTTCTTTGCGAAGATGTCGCTAAAAATCAACATCACAACCACTCCAATAACTCGCCTCAACCTATAAACTCTTTTTCTATTTAGAAACGTCGACATTAGATAAATAAAAACTTCTTAATTTTCATAAATTATTTAGGATCAAAAATTCAACTACAAGCCAGCTTTTTAAAATATCGATAGGGTTTGCTGTCACGTTCTATCCTTAACCGTCCTTGTTATAACAGAAGCGCCTTTTACTTCCGTTTTATTTAGATATCCAGAGTTATTAGTACTACACCGCTTGCGCCACTAGAACATCGGCTAGGTTTAGCTGAGTGTTTTTACTGTCGGTGAGCTTGGCTTTTAGCTGGTCGCAGAGGGCCATTAGTTGATCGACTTTGGCAATGACACGATTTTGCTCAGACGCTGGTGGTATATGTATTGGTGCCTGCTTTAATTTATCTTGCGAGATATTCATCTGGCTCTCAGCCATACCTGATTTAGAATTTTCTAGGTACTCAGCTGTTGCACCGACATTTATACACAACGAGACAAACCTTTCCGATATATCAGAGCCTGCTAAATGAAACCGAATAATTTTATCCGAGATCATTAATTTTGGACGGGTATCCATCACTAAACATGAGATTCCAACACGATTTTTAGGGCCTGCACGAGTAATTAAGATATCACCTTTCTTTACTTCGTACTGTGGCTTAGGGTCTTTTGATTCAGGAAGAACTTTGTTTTCGTGTTCTCGATATTCCATTAGCTGGACAGCAGTTGTCTTTAGCACTCCCCAAACATTGTCACTGGGGGATCTTTCTGCTGGACATGCGGGACTCCAACCTGCATCCATTTCGGTAATCAAACTTTGCAACCTACACCACTCCCACCCCTTGGGCAGTCGAAAAGGTTTTTCATCGTCGCTAATCGGCGGTAGTGGTTTCTGTTTTTTGATTTTCTTTTGTTTAACCAGTTCTTCTTTTTCGGCGGCGATGCGTTTGAGTAACTCGGATGCCGGTTCGTCGTTGGGGTCTTGGGGGACAAGTTTGCCCATGACGGCGAGTTGTAGAATGGTTTGCTTGAGCTGATCGATGCTTTGTTCGGTGGTAAACAGCAGATCAAAGTGGGCGCTGAGGCGTTGCCAGTTTTCCTCTAGCTCTTCGGCATCAAAGCTTTGTAGCAGGGTATCCAGTAGGGTTTGCACCAAGGTTTGGTGAGCATCGAGACTGGATTCGGTTTGCTGCTCCAACTGATCGCAAAGTGCCATTAACTCATCGACTTTAGCTACGATGCGGTGTTGCTCATCTAAAGGGGGCAAGCACAGTGGTATTGAAATAATTTGTGCTGTACTAAGGTTTGGAATTGCACTTCCCGCAGAGATTGCCAAATTTTCCTCAACCCTCGCTTTCAAGGGTAAGAACAAAAATCGTCTTTCAACAAGGTGAGTAACAAACTTTCCAACTCGCTGATTTAAATAAAAAACCTTATCTGTTTGATTGAAACCCAGCTTGCCAGTCGTAGCCCCCGACATAGCAATAACTAAATCTTCATGTTTTATTTGAAGGCTTTCATCTAAGCCTTCAACCACTGAAGGTGGTACAAAAGACATCCCTAACTCCGAAATTTGGGAGTTTGACGTGATATCACCTATTTTCACTATTCCAATACCAGAGTCTGTAAAGTCCTTACTTTTAAATGCGAATCCATTAACAAACTCTGAAACTTCTCCAACTCTTGTCCATGACCAACCCTCAGGTTGCTCAAAACCCATTTCGTCTTCGCTAATCTCTGGCAGTTTTTTCGGCTTTTTGATTTTGCCTTGTTTGACCAGCTCAGCTTTCTCAGCGGCAATACGCTCTAGCAATACCGAAGCAGGCTCGTCGTTGGGATCTTGGGCGACCAGCTTACCCCGCACTGCCAATTCTAGAATCAGCTCGCGCAGTTTTTTAATGCCGTAAAGTTCGCGTTTACTACTGCTGCCACGACCAGCACTGGATTTGTCTTTAACCGCGCCGGTCCAGAGATCAATATGCTGGGTAATTAGGCTTTGTACATTTTCATTTTGTAGAGAGTGAAGCTCAGCCATTAGCCACGCTCCTCTTCCGAATCGTCTTGCTGGCTGTTTGCCGTGCTCATTAGGGCATCGCCTAAGATATTTTTCAGCTGTAGGCGCAGTTCGCTGATTTCCGTTTGCTGCTGCTGGTAAGTTGCCAGTAGCTCTTCTGGATCGTGTACTTCCACTTCCTCTTGGTACGGGTTTTTAATATCCAAGTTGAAGTTACGGGCGATGATGTCCTCAATGGAGACTTTCCACGCTTGATTGGTTTCGACGCGGCTTGCGAAGCCATCTTCTTCATTGCCCCACCAGTCAATTTCCGTTTGAAACTCTTCAAACCTCATCGGTTTAGACTTGTTGTAGTTCTTCACACCGTCTGGGTACGGGTGTTCGTAGAACCAAACGTCTTTGGTTGGCTGGCCTTTGGTAAAGAATAGAATGTTAGTCTTGATACCCGTGTATGGGTTAAACACGCCATTGGGTAAACGCACGATGGTGTGCAAGTTACACTCTTCGGTCAGTAGCTTTTTGATCTTGGTTTTCACACCTTCACCAAACAGCGTGCCATCGGGCAGTACTACGCCCGCTCGACCTCCCTCTTTACCCGCTGAAGGCTCCCTTAACACTTCAATAATCAGCTGTAGGAATAAGTCGGCGGTTTCACGGGTTTGCATTTCTGCGGGGAAGTTCTTTTCGATACCGTCTTCTTCTGTACCACCAAACGGTGGGTTGGTGGCGATCACATCAAACTCGCTGTCCCAACTTGAAAGCGGCTTATTAAGCGTATTGCCATGGCGAATTTGTACCGGCACTTCGATGCCGTGCAACATCATATTGGTGATGCACAGCAAATGCGGCAGCTGTTTCTTCTCTACGCCGTGGATTTGCTTTTGCAGCGTTTGGTGGTCTTCGGTGGTTTTCACGTAGTTGTTTTTAACATGGTCGAAGCTGCACGCTAAGAAACCACCTGTACCAGCAGCTGGGTCCATAATGTTCTCGCCCAACTTAGGGTTTAGACGGTTGACGATGAATTGAGTAACAGCGCGTGGCGTATAGAACTCACCCGCATTACCTGCGCTTTGAAGATCACGAAGGATTTGCTCGTAGATATCACCAAACAGGTGACGCTCTTGCGAGTCGGTGAAATCAATCTCGTTGAGTTTATTAATGACCTGCCGCAGCAAGGTGCCGTTTTTCATGTAGTTATAGGCATCGCTAAACGCTTCTTTCACCACAAAACCACGCGGGTTTAAATCACGAGGCGCGTTCAGCGCTTTCATATCAGGAAATAGATCATCGTTAACGAAGTCTAAAAGCTCTTCACCAGTAATGCCTTCAGGATCAGCCGCCCAATTACGCCATAAGTAGTGCTTTGGAATTGGGGCTTTGTAGTCGTCCAGTTCAAATTCTAGCTCCTCTTCTTGAGCATCAAAGACTTTCAAAAAGAGCAGCCAAGACATTTGGCCTAGGCGCTGCGCATCGCCGTCTACACCGGCGTCTTTACGCATAATGTCTTGAATGGATTTGATAACGGTACTGATCGACATAAGGTTCTCTATTAACTGAATTCTGAAGTGACATAATCGTCAGATCATCCCAGCCAAAGCCATCTGACTTTTTAACTGGGATGCTTTCGTATTAGGCTGGTTTAGGCTGATATAACTCGTGTTCTAAATCGTGAACGGCGGCTAGATAAGACTCTTTATTACCAAAGCCTTTTTTGATGATCTCTAACGGGCGGCCTAACTCATCGAAGGGTGTCACTTTTAGCACATTGATGTTTTCAATCTCGTTTACACCCGCGTCGGCGTATTTATCCAGTAAGCGACAGAGCACTTCTTGGGCTACCCCATCGTACTTGGTGAAGTAGTTACGCTTTTTCACGTTGTTCGCACGCTCTTTGCGGGTCAAAGGCGGCTGATCATATACGATATGGCAAATCATATCGAACGGATCAAGCTCTTTACCAACCTCCTGCTCTAGGATTTCCCAAATGACACCTTGCTCTTCTAGCTCATCGATAATGGCCTGCTTTTTATCCGCGTCTTGCCATTTTTTGACGAACTCACCGAGGCTAGCGAACTGCTTCGCTACGGTTTTACGGGTGTAGTCTTTGAAGGATTCTGTCACTAATTTTCCATCAAAGTCGTAATATTGAATACGCTCAGCGAGGGTTTTAACTTTCACACCTTTCACATGGAATTTGCGGACTTTCTCTTCGTCATTACAGTCATCATCGTTGAGATGATAATCACTGCCGCCAGATGTTTTAGAACCTTCATTCTGATAATCGCCTTCTGGCTCTTGAACTGAACCTATATCAATGTTCTCGTTTTCGTTAAGATCGTGGTCAGCACCGTCATCAAGAATATCGTCGAGCACTTCATCATCTTCAAAGTCTTCAGGTGTTGTGACTTTCACTTGCTCGGGTTCACCGTCAAAGCGCGGATCAGCGAACAGCTCCGTTGCCTTTTTAAAATCTAAAATGGTGAACCACAACTTTCCATAACGATCATCAATACGTGTACCACGACCTATGATCTGCTTAAACTTCGTCATCGACTGAATGCCTTGATCCAGCACAACCAGCTTACAGGTCTTGGCATCGACACCAGTGGTCATTAACTCAGAAGTGGTTGCGATAACAGGGTACGCTTTTTTAGGGTTAATAAAGTTATCGAGCTGGGCTTTACCTACGTCATCATCCCCCGTAATACGCATCACGTACTTTTCATTTTTGGCGATTTGATCTGCATTCAAATTAACCAACGCCTGACGCATTCTCTCAGCATGATCAATATCGTTACAGAACACGATGGTTTTCGACATCGGATCTGTGCGTCTGAGGTAGTTCGTTACGGTTTGGGCAACAAGCTGTGTTCGATCATCAATCACAATGGTTCGATCAAAGTCTTTCTGATTGTAAATACGGTCCTCGATGACATGCCCATTTTTATCGACCTGATCCTTGTTAGGACGCCAGCCTTGAACATCGATATCAATATCCACACGGATGACTTTGTAAGGCGCAAGGAAACCGTCTTCGATACCTTGTTTCAATGAGTAGGTATAGATCGGATCACCGAAGTATTCGATGTTGGACACGTCTTCTGTTTCTTTTGGTGTGGCCGTCAAACCCACTTGTGTCGCACTACTGAAGTAATCCAATATCTCGCGCCATGCACTTTCCTCTGAAGCGCTACCACGGTGACACTCGTCGATAACGATCAGATCAAAGAAGTCTGGATCCACTTGTTTATAGGCTTTTTGTACTTCTTCAGGGCCTGTTAGTGCTTGATAAAGTGCAAGATGTATTTCATAAGAGGGATCGACCTTCCGACTTTTCACTTTTGTCATCGCTGAACCAAAAGGTTGGAAGTCGTTTATAAATGTTTGATCAACTAAAACATTACGATCAGCTAAAAATAAGATTCGTTTTTTGGCACGCGCTTTCCACAAACGCCAAATAATTTGAAAGGCCGTATAGGTTTTACCTGTCCCGGTAGCCATCACCAACAGAATGCGATCTTGCCCCTTGGCTACCGCTTCAATTGTTTTGTTAATCGCTTGTAGCTGATAATAACGAGGCGATTTGCCTGTCCCATCATCGTGATAGTCTTGGGTTAAAATCGGTAACTGTTCCGTTTTATAACCTTTCCAGGATGCATACTTCTGCCATAGCTGCGCAGGGGTGGGGAAATCATCGAGCGAAACTTCCGACTCAATACGCACCGGATTCGTTTTATCATGGAATAAGAAACCATCGCCATTAGTCGAAAATACAAAAGGCACTTCAAGCAACGCAGCATATCCCAAAGCTTGCTGCATACCTTTACCCAGCTCGAACTTATTGGCTTTCGCCTCGACGACGGCCAGCGGCATACCTGTTTTATGATACAGAACGATATCGGCCGCTTTAACTTTTTGGCGAGCTGCAACTTGACCCCGCACAACCACTTTCCCGTCTTTCAGTTTCACCTCTTGACGAATCTGGGTCATATCATCCCAACCTGCATCTTTAATGGCAGGCAAAACGAGTTTGGTAATGATATCGGTTTCGGTAAGGCTGGCCTTATTAATCCCTTTGGTCATGAGGGTGATCCATCATAAAAACTATTAACAAAATAATAGCTTACTTCTGAGCCTATGCCGACACCGTAATGAGTAGACAGAAAGAATAAATCTGAGATGAAGATTATGAAAAAAACAAGGGGAAAATAAGGAAGGAGTTAGTGGTGGGCGTGGAGAGGTTCGAACTCCCGACATTCGCCTTGTAAGGGCGACGCTCTCCCAACTGAGCTACACGCCCACTAACAGGA